>NZ_LCWN02000122.1:0-2909 GCF_002078205.2 Vulcanisaeta sp. EB80 | reverse complement strand
TCTTCAACGCAAGCCTCGTTACGGCTAACGGCTGAAGCTGGGCCGGTTCCTCAGGCCTTATTATTGCTGTGACGAGTCTATAACCAGGTGGTCTCTCGAGGTAACCCATGACCAAGTCGTAATACTTAATGATATCGAGGACGGCGAACTTCTTAGGCACACCCCAAATCTCACGACATGCCGCAAGACCGACATCGCTATTTACATAGTTATACGCCGTGAAGTACTTATCCTGCCCATCAAGGAGCACCTTTACATCAACAGCAAACTCGTTGTAAGGCCCTAACGTGCTGAACGGGAACCTAAAGAACGTGATCATAGCCTCAGCAGGAACAGGCACCTCAAGATCCTCAGGAACCAACTCAGCAACAGCCTCAGGATCAGCCTCAAAGACAACCTGCAAAACCTCGGCATCAGGGAAGTACTGAGGCAACTTGGCAAAGAGCGGTGAGTGCCCAGGCATCGCCCACAGGGACTTGGTTGATAATCTACCCCTTATTCTTCCCTGCTGTGACATACCAAGAATTATGGAATAAGTAAATTAATTAAATATTGGTTTTTCTTAATGGTTCGTGTCGCTTGATTGGTTTAGGGCTTTGAGGGGTGTTGTTTTGTCGAGTCTTAGGGATTCTGGTCTTCCGTTTCCTGTCGATAAGTCCGTCTGCAATGGTTGGCGTGAGGGTTTAGCCTTCGATGAGGGTGTGGGTACGATACTCTACACATCATGCCTATACCAACTGGCGCCTGCCATAGAGAGGGCTGTGGCTGAGCTTGAGAGGTTCGGCGTAACTAAGGGTGGGGTCCTGGCTAGGTTGGCTGTTGTGGGTACTAGGGTCTTTGGTAAGGCGTTACTTAGGCCCAGTGATGAGGATGTTAATAGGGCCTATGGTGTGATAAGGAGTATTTACGGAATGCTCAGAACCCTTGGGGTTAGGTTTAGGGTCCTCGATAACGAACCCTACAGCGGCGCATTGCTTTATGAGTTGGGGTTTGTTGATGATTTTGCGGACTACGCCAGGGAGGTGTACAAGGTGTTTAGGGACAATAGCGTTAATGAGATCATAACCATAGACCCACACACCCAATACACGCTTGAGAAATTATACCCAAGGTACGTGCCTGAATTCAACATTAGGGTTAGGAGCTACCTTGATTACCTGGACTCAGGTAAGGTTAGGGTTAAGCTTGGCGAGTTCACAATTCATGACTCCTGCCTATACGCAAGATACCTAAACAAGTACGACCTAATCAGGGGCTTGGTTAGGGGTAAGGCTAATGTTAAGGAGGACCCAGTGTTGACGGGCAGGGACACATCGCACTGCTGCGGTGGGCCGATTGAGTCCACATACCCAAGTATTGCCGGGAAGGTTTCCGCCAATAGGGTTAGGGAGCTGGTTAAATTATCAAGGAATATTGTCGTTCAGTGTCCAATATGCTACGTGAACCTAAGGAGGGGCTCCCAGGGTATTGATGGCGTTAAGATCTATGATTTAGCAGAGGTCATGGAGGTGATTGGGTGATGATGAGCATTAAGGAGGTTTATGATGAGGTTAGGAAGTGCCAGTTCTGTGGCTTCTGTGAATTTCCATGCCCAACCTTTAAGGCGATGAGTAATAGGTCCTATGGACCCAGGGGGCGCATAAACCTGATAAGGATACTCATTGAGGAGGGTTTTGGTCAAGGTAAACTAACTGAGTTGAATAAGGAGGTTTTCGACCCAATAATGACATGCCTACACTGCGCGGCTTGCGATACGCAATGCCCGGCGGGTATAAGGATTGCGGATGCGATACATAGTTTTAAGTCAATAATCCTGAGAGCAATGCTTAAGTAGCGGTGATGGGCAATGAATATCATGTCGAATAGAGATGTGATTAGGGAGCTTGAGGGTGTATTTAAGGATAGGTTGATCACCGAACCGCACATACTCGCCCTATACAGTCGTGATGCGTCTTCGGAGGTTGGCATGATGCCGATGGCTCTCGTTTATCCAGAGAGTATGAATGAAATTGTGACCTTGGTGAAGCTAGCCATTAATTATGGCTTTAAGCTATTGCCCGTGGGTTCATCAACAAGCCTGTCCGGCAATGCAACGCCGAAGCTAGGTAATACCGTGATTGTTGCCATGGAGAGGATGAACAAAATCATTGAGGTCTCGGACGTGGATTGGGTCGCAAGAGTTCAACCAGGTATTAAGGTTGACGATCTAAACCTGGAACTGGCGGGCTATGGGCTGCAGTGGCCTGTTGATCCGGCGTCATCGAAAACAGCCACTGTCGGTGGTGTGATCAATAATGGGGGTGGTGGTATGAGGGGTACTAAGTTTGGTCCGGCGGCGTATTGGGTACTTGGTCTCGAGGTTGTGATTGGGACTGGCGACGTTATTAGGGTTGGTTGTAGGACGGTTAAGTGCAGGGAGGGTTACAACCTACTTCAGCTATTCATTGGTAGTGAGGGCACCCTGGGCATAACAACAGAGGCAACGCTGAGGTTGGCTCCATTGCCCGAATCCTTCGTGGGGTTAATGGCAAGGTTCAGGAATGCGGAATCGCTGGTTAATGCGGTGATTAGTGTTAGGAGGGCTAGGCTTTGGCCCATGGTGACGGAGTTCATTGACGACAGAACAGCCAAGGTTCTCGGCCTAGAGGGTTACTACTACCTGTGGCTTGGTGTTGACACATACGGTGGCAGTGAGTCCCAGATACTCACTAAGCTTAATGATGCAATATCAAGCAGTAACGGTGAGGTTGTGGGGACAGCATCCACATGGCAGGAATTCTCGAAAATACTCGAACCAAGGAGGCTACTCTACTCAGCATCGCTTAAGGCGGCATTCAATGATTATGGCAATGACGTCTTCGTAGCCTTCGAAGACGTTGCAGTACCAATGGGCAAGCTACCCGAAGCCG
>NZ_LCWN02000121.1:0-2909 GCF_002078205.2 Vulcanisaeta sp. EB80 | reverse complement strand
TCTTCAACGCAAGCCTCGTTACGGCTAACGGCTGAAGCTGGGCCGGTTCCTCAGGCCTTATTATTGCTGTGACGAGTCTATAACCAGGTGGTCTCTCGAGGTAACCCATGACCAAGTCGTAATACTTAATGATATCGAGGACGGCGAACTTCTTAGGCACACCCCAAATCTCACGACATGCCGCAAGACCGACATCGCTATTTACATAGTTATACGCCGTGAAGTACTTATCCTGCCCATCAAGGAGCACCTTTACATCAACAGCAAACTCGTTGTAAGGCCCTAACGTGCTGAACGGGAACCTAAAGAACGTGATCATAGCCTCAGCAGGAACAGGCACCTCAAGATCCTCAGGAACCAACTCAGCAACAGCCTCAGGATCAGCCTCAAAGACAACCTGCAAAACCTCGGCATCAGGGAAGTACTGAGGCAACTTGGCAAAGAGCGGTGAGTGCCCAGGCATCGCCCACAGGGACTTGGTTGATAATCTACCCCTTATTCTTCCCTGCTGTGACATACCAAGAATTATGGAATAAGTAAATTAATTAAATATTGGTTTTTCTTAATGGTTCGTGTCGCTTGATTGGTTTAGGGCTTTGAGGGGTGTTGTTTTGTCGAGTCTTAGGGATTCTGGTCTTCCGTTTCCTGTCGATAAGTCCGTCTGCAATGGTTGGCGTGAGGGTTTAGCCTTCGATGAGGGTGTGGGTACGATACTCTACACATCATGCCTATACCAACTGGCGCCTGCCATAGAGAGGGCTGTGGCTGAGCTTGAGAGGTTCGGCGTAACTAAGGGTGGGGTCCTGGCTAGGTTGGCTGTTGTGGGTACTAGGGTCTTTGGTAAGGCGTTACTTAGGCCCAGTGATGAGGATGTTAATAGGGCCTATGGTGTGATAAGGAGTATTTACGGAATGCTCAGAACCCTTGGGGTTAGGTTTAGGGTCCTCGATAACGAACCCTACAGCGGCGCATTGCTTTATGAGTTGGGGTTTGTTGATGATTTTGCGGACTACGCCAGGGAGGTGTACAAGGTGTTTAGGGACAATAGCGTTAATGAGATCATAACCATAGACCCACACACCCAATACACGCTTGAGAAATTATACCCAAGGTACGTGCCTGAATTCAACATTAGGGTTAGGAGCTACCTTGATTACCTGGACTCAGGTAAGGTTAGGGTTAAGCTTGGCGAGTTCACAATTCATGACTCCTGCCTATACGCAAGATACCTAAACAAGTACGACCTAATCAGGGGCTTGGTTAGGGGTAAGGCTAATGTTAAGGAGGACCCAGTGTTGACGGGCAGGGACACATCGCATTGTTGCGGTGGTCCTATAGAGTCGACATACCCAAGTATTGCCGGGAAGGTTTCCGCCAATAGGGTTAGGGAGCTGGTTAAATTATCAAGGAATATCGTTGTTCAGTGCCCGATATGCTACGTGAACCTAAGGAGGGGCTCCCAGGGTATTGATGGCGTTAAGATCTATGATTTAGCCGAGGTCATGGAGGTGATTGGGTGATGATGAGCATTAAGGAGGTTTATGATGAGGTTAGGAAGTGCCAGTTCTGTGGCTTCTGTGAATTTCCATGCCCAACCTTCAAGGCGATGAGTAATAGGTCCTATGGACCCAGGGGGCGCATAAACCTGATAAGGATACTCATTGAGGAGGGGTTTGGCCAGGGTAAATCCATGGAGTTTCCCAGGGAGGTTTTCGACCCAATAATGACATGCCTACACTGCGCGGCTTGCGATACGCAATGCCCGGCGGGTATAAGGATTGCGGATGCAATACATAGTTTCAAATCAATAATCCTGAGAGCAATGCTTAAGTAGCGGTGATGGGCAATGAATATCATGTCGAATAGAGATGTGATTAGGGAGCTTGAGGGCGTATTTAAGGATAGGTTGATCACCGAACCACACATACTCGCCCTATACAGTCATGACGCATCTTCGGAGGTTGGCATGATGCCGATGGCTCTCGTTTATCCAGAGAGTACGAATGAAATTGCAACCTTGGTGAAGCTAGCCATTAATTATGGCTTTAAGCTATTGCCCGTGGGTTCATCAACAAGCCTGTCCGGCAATGCGACACCGAAGCTAGGTAATACCGTGATTGTTGCCATGGAGAGGATGAACAAAATCATGGAGGTCTCAGACGTCGATTGGGTCGCAAGAGTTCAACCTGGTATTAAGGTTGACGATCTAAACCTGGAACTGGCGGGCTATGGGCTGCAGTGGCCTGTTGATCCGGCGTCATCGAAAACAGCCACTGTCGGTGGTGTAATCAATAATGGGGGTGGTGGTATGAGGGGTGCTAAGTTTGGTCCGGCGGCGTATTGGGTACTTGGTCTCGAGGTTGTGATTGGGACTGGTGATGTGATTAGGGTTGGTTGTAGGACGGTTAAGTGCAGGGAGGGTTACAACCTACTCCAACTCTTCATTGGTAGTGAGGGTACACTGGGAATAACGACTGAGGCAACGCTGAGGTTAGCTCCATTGCCCGAATCCTTCGTGGGGTTGATGGCAAGGTTCAGAGACGCGGAATCGCTGGTTAATGCGGTGATTAGTGTTAGGAGGGCTAGGCTTTGGCCAATGGTGACGGAGTTCATTGACGACAGAACAGCCAAGGTTCTCGGCCTAGAGGGTTACTACTACCTGTGGCTTGGTGTTGACACATACGGTGGCAGTGAGTCTCAGATACTCACTAAGCTTAATGATGCAATATCAAGCAGTAACGGTGAGGTTGTGGGAACAGCATCCACATGGCAGGAATTCTCAAAAATACTCGAACCAAGGAGGCTACTCTACTCAGCATCGCTTAAGGCGGCATTCAATGATTATGGCAATGACGTCTTCGTAGCCTTCGAAGACGTTGCAGTACCAATGGGCAAGCTACCCGAAGCCG
>NZ_LCWN02000013.1:0-41297 GCF_002078205.2 Vulcanisaeta sp. EB80 | reverse complement strand
GTCTCCCCGAGCCCCTCACCGTAGTGGCTCCCCAACGGTCGCCCGCGGTTCCCAGCCCTACGGCTCTCGGAAACCCAGGGGTACAACTAGGGATGTTGAGGTTAGGGTTAATAAACCATCACTTCACTACCAATGGTAATAAACCCCACGAATAATCATGAAAACCGAAACTGCCTAATCAATAGCTGGGGCGTACTACTACGTGGTTCTCGCCGGGTACGACCCATACATAGTCAATAACATAGCAGGGCCCCTGCTAGGTGGAAAACCGAGCCTCGGCTTCGTATACCCACTATTCTACACCGCAATAGTGCTGGTAGTTGCCTTAACAATAGTCGGTGCGATAGCCCTGTACAATGCAATGATGGGTTTCGTGAATAGGCCTCTAGCGATAACCGCAGGTATACTCTCCGAGTTAATACTCGTGTTAATGGAGTTCGTGAATGATGGATCCAGGTACCCATACCTATTCCTAAGTGGTAATGCTAGTATTCCAGTTAATGAATTGTTGAATGAGACAATACCATTACCGCTGGTGGCCATATACACCATGATTGCCTCAACGCTTATTTTCACGGTAATATTCAGCATCGTACTCTACTACGGATTATTCAGAAGGTACTTACCCGAGACGGGGGAGTAGGTCCTAGTTAGCCTATGGTTTTGACGTTAAAAATCATTTTAAATTTGAAATTAGATATAGCAATGATGCAGAGGGTTGATATTAGTGGTAATGTGGCTATGATCAAGACCGTAAATGCCCAGGAATGCGTAGAAAATATCATTTTTGAAATAATGTGTATCTGTAACCTAAAGTCCTTGATAATTGCGGAAGATAACGTGGTTACTGCACCAAGTAAGTACGTGGGTAAGAACCTGGGTGATGTGATTAATGAACAATGTAGGGAGAGAAAGTGCCTGTTGGTGAACGATGGGCATAGACAGTACCTGCTAGTGTTTTTCATATTAAAGATGGGGCTTGGGAACCTCGTGGATCTAATAAACCATGCATGTAATGCGTGAAGTCACAATCAATCCCTAATAAAGACAGAAATCAATTTCCCACTAACCGATGTAGATCACTGATAATCCTGCACCTCAGCCCTCGCCTTTATGAACGTACCTTTTCTCAATTCCTCAAAGGCCTCCATCACCTCATCCCACGTATTCATGACTATCGGCCCATACCACGCGATCGGTTCACCTAAGGGTCTACCTGCCAATAATAGGAATCTAACGGGCTTATCACCAGTCTCCACAGTAATGTCCTCACCATCCCTTGAGTAAACAACCAATTCCCTAGATGACGCGGTCCTACCTCCCTTATCGAAACGTGCTGCTCCTTCAATAACATAGGCGATTGCTGTGTAGCCGTCCTTTACGTGGTAGTTGAATGATGATTCCTCAGGTAATTGTACATCCATGTACTGAACAGGCCCGGGTTCGCCGGGTTCAACGTAACATTACCATTAATGTTTGCATCTACGTAAGACCCAACCACAGACCAATCAACCACAACAACACTGTTGTTAGGTAAGTCAGGCAATTGACTTAGGCTAATTGGCTTGATTAATGATCAAGATACGCCGGCACTTGTTAACTCCTGGATTGATGATTGAGGGTCAACAACATAGATGGGAGTGTCTAGTCTCGTACCTGATGACATTGGTGTGTTGGTGTTTGTCTCCATTGGCTTGGTGCCGTGGGTTAGGGGCAATGCGAGGGCTGTGATTACGGCGATTGTTATGGCTATCAGTAATGAGGTGGTGAGGACCCTCATTGCCCAACACCCAGTTTCCATGTCTCTATTGCTGATGCGATTATTGCTGTTGCTTGCTCAATCAATGCCATGTACTTTATGTAGTTCATTACTGCCAGCCCACCACCAATGAGTATTGGCGGTATTAGTGTTAAGATTATTGTGGCAACACCCCACAGTGCCTTGGATGCCCTAGTTGTTGCCACGCTGATCAGCACTGCGTATGTGCCAATGAGCATTACATACGCTATGACTAAAATGACCAGTGCTGGTATTGCTAACCTAGCCAGTAGTAGGGCGAAACCAATGACGAATGCGATGACCATTGTTATCGGTATGAAGCCCCTATGCATTTTGCTCAAAACCAGGGAAACACCGAGGTATGTGTACAAAGCAAGCATCAAAGCCGCAACAACGACTCCAGCCCTGACCATGTTACCAGGAGTGTACAGCAACCAATACGGAAGAGGAATCGGCATAACCGTGAGCACAGAACTAAGCAGTAGCCAGAGGGATGAAGCAAAGCTCACAAAAACAAAGCCAACAAAGAATAGGCGCTAATGTTTATGTTAACTTCAACCCATCATCAAGCCCCTCATTCTACATAACGTTGATAGGTAGTCCGCAGGCAACAAACCCAGGCGGTTCATCATCAATATACCCAATGGGCATGATAATCAACGCCTCAAACTACTACCTCGGGTTGCGTGAGTGTGAGAGGTAGGTGTGGGTCCTCGTTTGGTAATGCTTAATTCCTCTCTCTTGGTTTTTGTTTGATGGTTAGGTCCCTGTTCTGGTTAAGAGGTGGTTGGTGTCTATGAAGGCGCCGGCGATGGTTGAGGCAGTGCCTGGGCCTGTGATTAAATGACCCACAATGGTGGGTGCCTCACCAACGTATACACCGGGGAGTAGTGATTCGAGGAGGGGTGCGATATTCACCGGTCTCGGACTATAGGTAGTAATAGCATTACCCAACGTGTATTCGACAAAGGCGAGGTTTCCAGTCAACTCCTGGTAACCATATAGTGGGCTTGGACACGCACTCACATTAGCCACACTATTGTAGCCATCATCGAGACTTACTACCAACTGCCTACGCATCTCGTAGGCATGGAGTACCTCCGCGAACATCCCGGTAATTGAGCCATTGCCAACATCGATGTATGGGTAAACATATAAGTACTTATTATCGAAGAAGTCCTGAGGCAATAGTGAGAGTGACTCTGTGCCATTAGCCCAATTATCCAAGGGGCCATAACCACCCTCATACTCCTGAAACGCTACGTAGGAGACATTGCCGGGCAAGCCTATGTAGAAGAAGCCGGAGGATGGCACGGTATATGTTAGCATCGTATTACTGATTATCTCTGTGAGTGATGAACCATAGGTAATATTCACACCCGAAAGTCCATTCGGCATCTCTATTGTGTATGATTGTGAGAATGTGATTGTTGGGCCCACCAGCATTAGGTTTCCGCTCTCATTGACAGAACCAAATAGCCCTGGGCCTGACCGCGCCGTGCCACCTATATTATTAATCACAATACTACTTATGCTTTGTATTGCGTTTTGGCTCCAACCCACGAACAATAGTGGTATTGGACCCTCGAACAAACTGCATTGCCGCAGGACCCAATAGTAATCATAGGCTCCTCGCGGTGATGACGGTGGTGGGGGTGGGTAGGTAACGTTAGGATTGCCTATACAACTAGTAACGTATATATAACCAAATGGGTCGCTGCCAAGACCATTTGTTGGTTCGCTCTGCGTGGTGCTTGTTGGCTTTGTCATTGGCACGGCAATCACAGGCTTCACTGCTGTGAAGTTCGCGTTTACCGTGATCTCTATTGGCTCCTGGCTTACCACCCAGCTCGGCTTGTACGGTATCGCCACAATCACAGTCCATGTCCTGTTCCCCTCTCCGTACGTTATGAATGCTATTAGTGATGGGTTCAGCGCACCATTGAACTCCCCAAGCCACCTACTGGCTATGTACCTAACCAACGAACCAGTCAAATTAACAGCCACAGAGCCGTAGCCGCTGTAGTAGCCAACCGTGTATATGTGGTTGGGAGCTATTGCGAACAAACTAACAGTGAAAGGCACGGGGACACCATTCATGAACCCCCCTAAAGACAACTACTGGGTAATTAAACACCGATACATTGTAATAATAACCAAGTAACCAAGACCGCGATAGGTCATGAAGGGCTTCGGCGTTACTGGGGTTGGCACCAAGGCCAAGACAACTATTGAGGCTATCGCCAAGGCAAGGACAATCATCACAAGCAAGGCCCTAGATTTAGGCACAAACCACATACGGGAATCACTTATTACACGGGACTTTTTTTAACTTCGGCTGTTCATAAAAAGTGAGCCGAGCCAGGTTGAAATAGTTATGAGCGATTCAGTATCTCCCTCGCACTGAATTTTGGTGAATTACATGAATAATTTGATTTTTGATCCATGTAAATTAAACCCGCGGTGAGGGTTGGCGATGCGACAACACACAAACGCGGAGAAACAGACACCAAGCACAACCACGCTCTAGTCCCACAAACTCATACCCACGGGGGTTAAACAATTTCCAACCAAACCCGAGAAATATAGAATAAAATTCGTTGGCGCCACCGCCGGGATTTGAACCCGGGACCTACGGGTTAACAGCCCGCCGCTCTACCGTGCTGAGCTACGGTGGCGTTATGTTTCTTTTGTTTTTGGTTATAAGTTTTTCTTCATGTTTTGCCTACCCGTTTGAATCCGTGTTTTTCGTAAATCTTCTTGGCTTTATTGCTTTGTAGTTCTCTAAATAGTTCCTCGGTTTTTCTGATACCCATGGCCACGTGATTTCCGGGAATAATTCCTTGATTTTTTCTATATATTGTTCGTTCTTAATTACGTAGAACTTCTTAATATTGGTGTTGCGGAGATCGTTAAGAGGGAAAATGAGGGTTGGACTTATTTAAAATTATGACTTACTTGACCCCAGTCCTAAATCCAACCCCTAACCTTCATCGCGTTATATATCCTATCGACGGCTTCTACGTAGGCTGCCTCCCTGATGGTCACGTTGTCCGTACCCAACTTACTCCATCTAATCATTACCCTGTTGAATGTGTCCAAGAGTATCCTCTCCAGCCTATTTCTAGTCTCCTCCTCATCCCAGAAGTACCATTGTAGATTCTCAACCCACTCCAGGTAGGACATGACGACACCGCCAGCGTTGGCTGCTAGATCGGGTAATACCCAAATACCCTTCCTGTGCAGTACCTGCTCTGCATCGGCTGTTGTTGGTCCATTGGCGCCCTCAACCACGAGCTTTGCCTTTATGTTATTGGCATTACCCTTGTGTATCACGTTTTCCAGGGCTGCTGGCACTAATACATCAACTGGCAGCTCTAGAACTTCCTCATTCGTTACCTTCCTTGTTCCAGGAGCGTCATAATTAATGACGGAGCCTGTCTTATCCTTAACTGCCTTAACTGCCGTTAGGTCGAGACCCTTCGGGTTATAGACACCGCCCTTGCTGTCTGTTACAGCAACAACCTTAGCGCCCATCTTAATCAACCAGTAGGCTCCCCAGTAGCCCACGTTGCCAAATCCCTGCACAGCCACGGTCTTGCCCTCAATGCCACCCCACACCTTCTTCGCGGCCTCCCTAGCCCATACAGCAACGCCAAAACCTGTTGAGTACTCCCTAACGGGGTTGCCCCATAGGATAATGGGCTTTGCTGTGAATACGCCAGGTACATTGCGCCCAGCTATTTTACTATACTCATCGACCATCCACGCCATTATTTGTGGGTCTGTCCCAACATCAGGGGCTGGTATATCGGTCTCGGGCCCTATGAATGGAGCCAATGCCCTGGCATAACCCCTGCTCAACTCCTCAAGCTCCCTCTTACTGATCTTCTTAGGATCAACTGCGATAGCACCCTTACCACCACCGTAGGGTAAGCCATTTAGTGCGTTCTTGAACGTCATTACTGTAGCCAGTGCTATGTCCTCATCGAGCGTGACCTCTGGGTGGAACCTTATACCGCCCTTATATGGGCCTAGGGCGTTGTTGTGTTGTACCCTATAGCCCGTGAAAACCTGGATCTTGCCGTTATCCATCTTGACTGGTATGTTTACCGTGATTATTCTCTGGGGTCTACTTAGTATTTCATAGACCTCCTGAGGATATCCTCCTAACTCTATAGCCCTCTTTAGGGTTTGTAACACACTTTCTAGGAATGTAGTCCCCTTTAGTGACATCGAGACTATGTAAGTGATGAGTTATTAAACCTTTCTCTATTGGCTTATGTAATACGGCATACTACGAATGAGCACCACCTCATAAAAAGTATTAATTCCTCGCTCATGTTAAGTCCCTGATATGTCTGCGAGTAAAAAGGCATTGGCGAGGCTCATGACGAAGCTTACCAAGGAGAATCTATGGATTTACGTGGTTAGGTTATTAATGGATAGGCCCATGTATGGTTATGAGATTGCAAGGGAGATCAAAACCCGCTTTAACATTGATATAACGAACGTGGGTGTCTACGTAGTCCTCTACAAGATGGAAAGAGATGGCTTAGTTGAAACCTTCATGAGTGGTGATTCGAAGATGTACAGGTTGAGACCGGAGACCGTGGAGTTGTGGCTCAAGGCTAGGGATTTTATATCCACAATACTTAAGGATGTCTTTAGTTGCGGTGTCGATTGTGGTTCTCGGCAAACTTAAGGATGAGATAGAGAGGATTGGAAGGAGGGCCCTAGAAAAGGGCCTTATCAAGATTTTACCTAGGAACCCTAATATCCTAACCGTCTCATCCCTACTAATAGCTTTCCCAACACCGCTTATTGTGTTGATGCACGTATATTGGGCTTACATTACAGCCCTAGTATTACTAATACTGGCCAGTGGTTTCGATATGCTTGATGGCTTGGTTGCGAGGTACTGGGGACGTACATCTAAACTAGGGGCCTTTCTTGATTCAACGTTGGATAGGTATGTCGACTTCATAGCCCTAATTGACCTCTGGTTAATACATGATGGAGGCTTCCTAGGTACTATCTTTCTATTGCTTGCGTTACTTGGTTCCCTAATGACTAGTTACGCCAGGGCTAGGGCAGAGGCGCTTGGCGTTAGGATGCTTGGTGTTGGGCTTCTTGAGAGGGAGGAGAGGTTGCTTCTTGTTCTGGCCATACTCATAATATACATTATTACTCAATTAGGATCCATAATATTTTACGGGCTCCTACTGCTGGCAGTATTAACTAACGTCACAGCCGTAGAGAGATTGTTAGTCGTAGTTAAGTCATTAAGTGGGGGCCCATGAGTTGTCCGTAATTTGATGACTAAGTTAATGATGGCCCTATTTACTGACTCCGCGTGTCTTGATTGGCGTGTCCGCAATTTTTATTAATCAAGCCCCAGAATTAACCACAGGGGTTATGCCTGAAGAGGGCGAGAATGTCGTTGTGTATGTGGAGGGGGAGAGCATAGCCAATAAGGAGGTTGTGAAGGCCAACCTTGTGGATACGGTGAAGAACTACGTTAAGAGGTTGTTGGATAGGTGGAACCCTGAGGAGTCCGATTTCATCGTTCTTAAGGTTCCCCAAACAATAAATCTTGACCTGCCATTAAGTAAGGATTTATATAAGAAGGTGGAAAAATACGGCGTTAAGAGGGTTGGTAATAAGGCTGAGGTTGAGATACCCACGTACGAGATAATATACAGCAATAGGTGGATGGGGGAGGACATGGAGGCCGACAAGTTTGTCGTGATAATGCCCTACATAAACGATGACATCATTAACCAAGTAATCAATAACATACTTTCATCACTATCACCAGAGGGCGAAGAGTTCCTTGAGGAGTGATTGTCTTGATTTTACTCCTTTCATGATGAGTAATTATCGATTATCGACGAACCCATTATACTCTCAAACTCTATTCCAAAGGCGTCAAGGACCTGCTCCAGGGACGTCCTTAGGTATTCAATGTACTTATTAGGGTCTATCTCATCAATCCTAGCCAACTGTATTGGTTTAACACCGTCTTTACCTGTCGTCTTTACATATATTATTATGTCACCAGGCCCCAATTTATATCCCAAGTTCTTAAGCTGTAATGCGGCCTTCACGTGCTGCGGTGTGTTCTTGGTGTACGACTCGAGGGGTTTAGTTAAGGCCGTCCTTATTGCCAGCTTATTGAGTGGTATCTCCCTCCTCTGTAGTTTCCTATAGTAATCCCTCACCTTATCCCTAACCTCCTCTATTGACTTATTAACATCATCAAGACTTCTTATGTCAGAGAGCAATCGTAGTACATCATTGAAGGCGTCCTTCGCGAAATCAGGCGTATTGCGCTTCTTCCCAACCAAGCCCTTTATGTCCAGTTCGCCATCACTCAATATGCCAACGTAGTTCTTCTTCCTTCCACTCATGGCAATTAACCTGTAGACCTTATCGAGTTCAATTTCTATTCCGAACTCCTTCTCAACCCAATCAATCAACTCCTTAAGCTTTTCCTCGCTTGGGTTCCATATGAAGAGGCTATCCGTATCGCCATATATGGGTACTAACCCAAGCTCCAGGGCTTTAAGCACGGTTCTTGATAGTACATACCTAGCAAGTGCCGTCGTTAACTCAGCGGCAGGTGGACAATACAATTGGAATATTTCGGCGCCAAGGACACCGTAGGATGCGTTTATGAAAACCTTCAATGCGCTTTGGACTACGTTATAGTAGCTCTTAAGTACGGCACTAGGTGCCGTCTTAGCAAGTCTCTTATAGACATATGCCCTCAAATCCCTGAGTAGTCCCACGATTAATGCAGTCAAGCCCCTCCTATCGTTGCATACCCAATGGGGTAGTTCTGGTATTGGCTTGTTGTTCTTTGCCTTCTCATCCGGGCACTTGACAGTTTCATACGATATGTTCCACCTCTTTATGACTGAGGGGTACATGCTGGCGAAGTCTAGTACGTAGACGTTCGGGTATATCCCGGGCATTGGGTCAAGAACTATGGCGCCTGCGTACTTCTTACCCTTAATAATGGCCTTGGTAGCCACTTCGCCCTTGTTCTTGATTATGTCTTCCTTCTCAGGTATTAGCCACCCCCTCCTCCTATGTTCGTAATAAAGCATGTTCCTTATCCACGCAGAAATCTGGCTCCTCACTAAGTCGTCTGGTGGTGTCTTTGATATCCTGGACATCAGTATTATTAATCTCAGTACTAGGTTATCGTCGTAGGTGGTTAGGTAGAGCCCAAGGAATGCATCCCTGAAATTATAGTTTATTAATTCGACATAAGTCATCTGGGAGACTGTTTTCTCCCTGTTCAACTTTGACATGCCAACTATGGCATGGGCTATTGTATCAAGTGTTCTATCCAAACCCCTATACTTACCACCAAAGGCGTAAACTTCGATTGCTCTTATGTTGAAGAACTTGTATAGGTCAATGTGCACGCCAAGGGCTATGGAAGCCTCATTCCTCCTAATGGTGATTGGTATCTCCTCCTTCTTAAACCCCAGCTTTAAGGCTCTGTGGTATATATACGGTAGGTCAAAATTATCACCGTTGAATGTTATCAGTATTGGGTATTGAAGCAGTATTGAGAAGAACTCCCTAAGCATATCATATTCATTATTGAAGAACTCAACCTCAACATCATCATAAAGTAACTCATCTAAATCCTCAGGTCTCAATTCCATACCAGGTCTCCTAAGCACGAGTACCTTCCTTAAGCCATCACTACCTGCCAACCCTATCGAGATTATCTCGTAATTAGCCTCCCTGGGATTGGGCACCCTATTCTCCTGTGGTGTGAATACCTCTATATCGATCGATAACCTCTTTATGCTCGGTACGGGTGCCTGGAACAGGGGTATCCACCTACTGGCTTCCTCAAGGAAGTCTGGGTCGTTAGCATAGAGCTTCTTAACGAAATCCTCAACCTCGCTAGGCACCTCAATGGGTACCTGGACTAACTTTCCATCCTCAATTCTATAAAACATGCCGGGTATTATCTCATTATCGAATATGTAGCAAAGGTGATACCTAATCCTCGACTCCCAGGTCTTTGGTAATAACTCCCTGATTGAATCAGCCTTGCCACCAATACTTAACGGATCCTTAGCACAAATCTTTGTGAGTATAACCTTCCTATCATTCAATGCGTCGTATTTCTCCACAGCCTCTAAATGGCTGAATCCAGGGTGAAGTATTACCTTGGTGAATTTAGTAATTAATTCCTCAGGTTTTACGTCAGTGAGTAGGTATGGCTTATGGCCCGTATTATCATACCAGAAGTAAACCCGGTCATTAACGGGATCGTACAACTTAACCAACGCCTTACCAACCTTCCCATCATAAGTCACGGCAAGTACGATTGACGGTGGCGTATTTTGTGGTGTTTCCGCCTTTATTGAGATCTCCTCTTCCTCCTCTTCCAATTCTTCAACTTCCTCCTCAACTTCCTCTTCCTCCTCCTCTTCCTCAATATCCCTAGCCTTCATTACTCATTTTAATCTAGTATCAACTTGGTTTATTAAGCCGTCGCCCCACCCCAACCAGTACTACCGATTATTGAATATAAGCCTTAATTGCGATTAATGTTGAGAGTAGGAATTTTAAGCCAAGCACTTATCGTGCGGTGATGGGTAGGTATTTTGGCGACATCATCTGGCCAACAATATTGATAATAGCAATAGTCATACCTGTGTTCATAACCTACATGCCCTATATACCAACGGGAGGATATGACATAGCAACATCAATAACGCAAACACTAGTTAGTTCATTAAGTAACCCGCTGAGCCTCATCTCAACATACTTACTTGGTGACCTAGCCCCATACCTATATGTGGTAATTGCGGCTTTGATTATTATTCATAGAGGTAGGTTACGTGGTTTGGGTAGGGAGCTTGGTTTCTCGTGGAGACCCACCCTTGGTTTAGTGACAATACCTGCGGTCATCACCCTGGCAGTGGCTTGGTTCCTAATAAGTGGGTTGTTACCATTATCCGTGATACCCAGAATTTCACTGCCTAACATGCTTACCCTCATATACACGTTATACCCAATAGCGATTAGTGAGGAGGTTGTGTTTAGAGGTTTTATTCTAAATAGGTTATTACCTAGGGATTATGGTAAATCGCCAATAATTAATGCAATACCTGCGATAATCGTGAGTGCCGTATACTTCACGCTAGCCCACATACCCGTTTACCTGGCGGTGTACGGAATAAACAACCTGGTGTCCCTTCTTTCAATCCTAGCATACATACTCATTTACGGCATAATTTCAGGGTTTATTTATGTCATTACAGGCAACATCATACCTGACATAATCATACACTGGATAAATGATTACTTATCAATAGAATTTATGATTGACCCAACGACCCTATTAGGTGCTCACACAATGATTCCTCTGATATTTTAACCGCAGCCTCCTCGTAATCACCCAGGTCAATTAATTCCTCGGGCTTTGAGGAAATAGGCAAAGCATCTATAGTCATTAACCGTATCGATAAGCCCTCCAGCTCCCTCCTAAACCTAACCACCTCCTCATCTTCATGGGTACCATGATACATATTATTCAATACCGCAATGATTGGTTTTCTACCAATTCCCATCAATTCCTTAATGTAAGACCTCAACCTGAAGATCGCGCCTTCCACACCATCATAAGCAGCTGAGGCAATCAATATAACATCAGTACCTACCTGCTTTATGAAGCCAATAGTTGATGAAAACACATCTTCAGAATCCCTCGAGCTACCCGTTAATAACCCCATCACACCCTCCACCACCAAGTAATCAAGGCCTAAGCCTGCGGCATTGCTCAGGGCTTCACGCCACCCTACCCAACCTAAAGCCTTATCGTCCCATCTAAGCATTATACTCATCCAGGGTTTGAATGGTCTCTTGAGCACATAGAGGCTTGGGTGTAAATCCCTAATATCACCACCAAGCTTGGCAACACCCACGTAATAACCCTCCCTACTCAAGCAATGCACCAGTGCGCTGGTCAGTAATGTCTTGCCCTCACCCGTCATTGTGGAGGCCACGGTAATAATTCTTGGAATCCTTGGAGCATCCTCACGTGGCGCCCAAGCTCTCTCATCACTTAATTTATAGTATTCCCTAATTATACGCTCATCGTGAATGCCTAGTTCATTAAATAGATTCTTACTTATGGGCGAATTAGGGCCTAGGATTCCGTGAACCATCGTACCAAACACTCTATACTTTCTTGAGGACACCAGGGTAGGTGTTTCCAACGTAGCATTTCTATAGTTGTACCTAGTTATTGTGGATACTCCATCAATTTGTACGTCGTTGTTTAATACGTTGATTTTGCCGTAGGTATGGGCTTGCCAACCACCCAATTCCGTATTAACGAGACCCCTCGTCGCCCATGACTCATTAATTACCTTAACCAGAACAGGTCCTGTGACAATCAATGGTTCAAGGGATATGTTTAACACACCAAGTCCTTCAACATAGCCAGGTAAACCCCTGACGTTGAGATTAATGCTCTTGGAGAGAAATTGAACTCCCGAGCAAACACCAACCACGGTACCACCCCTCTCAACGAAATCCCAAACCTCCCTACCTAGCCAACCATACCTCTCTAAAACCCTGGACTCCACCAGTGTGCCTGGCGGAATTATCAACGCATCGAGATCCCTAATCATTCCTGGTCTGTCTACATAAATGTTGAATGGCAACTCCTCGTAATGAGGCATCGCACCCCTTACCTTCAATATACCAATCCTAGCCATGAGCATCCCGATTATGATATGACTACGGCATCAATCCCTGTATTTAATAATGTACTTACTGTGTTTGGGTTATCATCGAAGTGCACGAGTATGTGGAATTCCCTTAATAAGTTCCGTATCATCCGTGATTTATAGATTGGGTCGGGTTCCGTATTGCCATCAGGCCTCATGAACAAGCCCTCGAAACCATATACACCGAAGGAGTTTAATTGCTTAATTGTGCATTCCCTCATAGACTCCCTCCTGCCCGTGACTATTATTATGGCAAACCCCCTACTCCTAATGAAGTTTAGGTACTCAATGATCCTAGGCTTCGGTTTATCAAGGGGTAATTTATCGCAGTCGAGAAAGCAATCCCAATTAACCCCATTATCACCCTTAATGCACATCCTTAATCTATCCTCCGAGTTTACTAAGACCCCATCTATATCAAACGAAACGACCCTCTTCATTAAATAGTATAGTACAATTGCTCCTTTTTAAAAGCACCATATTAAGCATTCAGTAAAGACTTATGCATTACCTCCCTTTAGGGCTCTGTCTTTATCATGTCGTGTCTCATGATGATAATCCTAGCCGTTGAACACAGCATCTAGGCATTCAATACCGTAGCAGCTCACGTAATTGATACCAACCATCTTAGGTAAGTAGTACATTTGTTTCACGGACTCCACAGAAACCCTATTGACATCAACGCTCTTTAGGAATGGTGAGACTACAGGGCATGTTGATAGAACCAGGTGTATGTTTGACTCCCTTAACTTACTCACTATGTTAGGGTCTAACTGCTTTAGGACAAAGGGTGTTGTAGCTATGTAAACAGGCTTTGTAGCTCTTCTCCACCCTTTACCACCTACGTAGTTTATAACTGCAGTGATCTCCTCAATACCGTAATGAGGGCATCCAAGGAATACGGCATCGAAATCTCCCTCTCGAACCACGGCGTCCTTCATCACCTCCGAAACATCTAATTCTATTACCTCGGGTTTATCTGCCATGCTCAAGTAATTACGGTAATTCGGCGTTAAATCGCCTATTATCATGAACGCGTGGGGTGAGTACGTTGCATAACTAGCCAATAACTGCTTAATTATTGCGTTGGAGTTGGATTTAATGATTAGGTATGGTTTTCCATCACCAACAACCTCAGCGATCCTCTTTCCAATGAGTCCCGCAATTAATGGATTATCCAGAGCCTTATCCTGGTTCACCTTAACCACGTGAGTCGGTATACGACTCTCGATTGTGTAAAGACCATACCTAGGTACCCTACCAACCAATGCCGATAAAACCACAAAAGGTCCGGGAAGTTTCTCTGTCCATGCATCGTAAACAGCATTTATGTACGCTACGGCATTAGACTCAGCCCATGCATGGTATGTCCTAGGCCTTAGGCGCATGTATTCGTAGGGTGCGCATGTTAGCCATAGGCTTGCGCCCATGGACCTGAGTGCGTTTATTATATCCCATTGCTTCCTTACGAATTTCTCATCTATACCCCAATTATTGGCAATATCGATACCCACGGGATTCACAGTAGTGAATACATGGAATCTAGCACCAGATCCTGCTAAATCCTCGAGGTACTCAAGCCCTGGATCGCCTATTGTTAGGTATGAAACACCAGCGATATGCGCAGTTTCTATCTCAACAAGCCGATCCGCCTTTAATACCTCACCAACCTTAACAATGACTTGCATTGCCTTTGCAATGACGTCCCCGTAGTCACCACGTAACATTCTCTCCTCATACTTATCAAGGTACATCAATACACGAACATTTAACGGGAAAATAAACCTTAATTTAGCGCCAACTTTCTGTGGGACTGTATGAAATTCGAGATTGACTGGTTAAGAAGTGTCGAGGCTGTGTTTACAGATTATGATGGAACGATAGCGCCAATAGATATTGCTAGGGAGTTAAGTAAACCGCTCTCGAATGTTTACGAAAAACTGGTCGAATTAGGCAGGTACATACCCATAGCAGTAATTAGTACTAAGGATTGTGACTTCCTGATACCAAGGACCGATTTCGCCAAGGCATGGGCGTGTACTTACGGGTTTGAAATTAGGGTTGGGGATGTGCGTTACATTCATGAGGATTTACACAACTGGCAGGATAAATTTAGGGAATTAATAGAAATAATCCAAGGTATTGATAGCTTGAGGAACGCTTACTTAGAGGTGAAACATGCCGGTATATTAATAAGTGGTTTAAGTATTGATTGGAGACGTAAAGGTTCAATAAATAAGGATGCCCTTGAGAGCGTAATAAGGAGGGCCCAGGACCTAGGCTTTAGGGTCATCAAATACAAGGGTCACCCATTCATCGATATATATCCAGGTATACCAATCGATAAGGGCTATGCAGTTACCAAACTTAAGGAGCTCATGAATATAACGGGTCCCATAATGTACATGGGTGATTCTGAGAACGATATACCAGCCATGAAAGTTGTTGAGTATCCCGTCGGTATAAGGCATAAGTATAACGAGAACCTTGAATTACCTGTAAAGCTTTGGGTGCGTGAGGAGGAGTTGCCGGAGTTCCTTGACTATTTATTAACAAGTTTAAAGTCCAAGATTCATTAATTTCCGAAGCCGAACTAACCGACTTAACCGCTGAATCTTAATCTCGTACTCACTACCTTTAGCGTTTAGGGTCACCTTAAGTGTGTTCATAACTCTACTTTCGATTGTTGCTTCGAGCTTCATAATTCCTCTTGGACATCGTAAAATGAGCCTATTAAAAACCTTTCTCTATAGTAATCAATAAACCCATAGAAGTGGTTTAGGTATATAGAGAGCAAGACCCTCAAGACCGACTCGCTCGATGGGCTTCATCAAGTGCCTATACTCGCTCTCCCTCGGATTGATGAGGAACCACCTATTCCTTGCCGAGATAACCCTGGGTAATTTATCCTTAAACCCACATCGTTTGCACCTCAAGATTCCCACCCTTCCCAGAGATTCCATGGGACCACCACACCTCGGACACCTGGGGTTTGTAATCTCAATCTCCCTGTCATGCAATACCCTTATGCCCTCTACGTAGATGGTGTTCTCCTCACCGGGCTTTACACCACCCCATATGTCTACGAGACAACCAACGCAATTTGATAACTCCTTAGAAATACCCAGGTGCCTGTATGCTATTGCCCTCATTCCATTACCCAATTTAATGTGCGCGTGACCATACTCATCAAAACTTACACTAACTATAATCCCTATAACATCCACGTTCCTGTAAGGTATATACCTGCCCGAGTGGGTTCTATGTTCATCCGTACCCTGGTTCGTTAAATACACAATCCAGCCAATGGCACCGTACTTATTAGCCAGGTAATTGCCCATGGATATCACGTGGTATGGAGAATCACCCCTAACACCGAACAGCACGGGGTCAGGTCCATGAGGCTCTATGAGTACGTGAGTCCCATCAATGTTAAGGAATGTGAATGGTTTAGTTGCTGTATCCCAGGTGGTAACGTCCTGGGCATCAATGGTTGGTCTCTCGGAATCCTCGTTCCTATAGGCTATGAATTCGTATGTAGCGTCCCTCGGTACAAACCCTATCGACGCCAACGCACCGATGGTACCTCTACCTCCGATTAATTTCGCGCCAACTTTCTCAGAAACCCTCTGTGCGAGATCCATGTTAACAACATCCCTAACGCTTTTTCCATAAAACCAGGTCAATCTATCAGGCATTTTCTCTAGATCATCGACAACTATATATGCAATACCAGGGCTGGTTTTGCCTGTTCTCCTCACCATTTGGTCGGCAATGACCTGCATTAATTCAACGTAATCCCTGGCTGCATCCTCACTATCTACCCTAAGGATTATGGATAATGAGGCATTGCCCCTTGTCTTAAACGGGACATATGGATTAAGTCTCGTCAACCTTGGTAACCCAATAACGTCATTTACGAGACCATCATTGACCAAATACTTTATGAATGAGTACATGACGTACGTTGTACACCCACCATCCTCCGCATCCATATCGTCAATACCCATGATTAGGTACGGCATTAATTACTACACCAATTACTTACCTTAGGGAGGTATTTTAAGCTAGGCTTATTGCTGAGCATTTCTATTTCCAAAGGTCGCTAAGGCAGCGACAATATTTGCAATAAAATTACCCTGGTTGGATCAATAAAAGCCTTTTAAACTAGGATGCCTTGATTAATTAACTATGCCTGAGGATGAGGAGCCAGAGAGGGAAGAGAATCCTGGGGAGGGTGAGGAGGAGAGCGAAGAGCCAGAGGAGACTACTGAGGAGGAGGGTGAGGAGTTAGGTGGAGAAGCGGGCGGTGCTGAGGGAGGTGGTGTTGTTGAGTCTGAGGAGTACTATAGGATAATGTTCCCTAAGGGCAAGGAGTTTAGGTATGTATTCACGGCATTGGCCAATTTACTCCAGGAAACGAATTTCGTGATTGATACTGAAGGTATTAAGATGAAGTCGATAGATCCAAGCAAGGTATCATTAATTATATTGAATATACCAGGCTCAAGTCTCGAGGAATACAGCGTCACTAAGGAGTTGAAGGTAGGCATAAGCTTCGACCTAGTCAAGAAGATATTGAAGAGGATTGGAGCTAGAGATAAGGTAGAGCTTGGTGTGGACATGGGTAAAAACAAGTTCTTCATAACCATATACACCAAGAAGGGTAAGGAGGGTGGTTTCTATAGAAGGTTTGGTATACCAATAATTAACATAGCGGAGGAGGAGGTACCGGAACCCAAGTTGGAGTACCCGGTCAGGGTTAGGATGGACATGGACGCATTTCTAGACGTAATAAGCGCTGCTGGTGAGATCTCGGATTCCGTGAAGTTCGTAGTTGATGAGGGTAAGTTCTCAATAATTGCTGAGGGTGAGGGTGGTAAGGCCCTAGAAACCACATACACGAGCAGTGATGAGGTATTTTATGAATACTCGGTTCAGGGATCTCATAACTCGACATACGCCATAGAGTTATTACTGGACTTTGTTAGACCCATGAGGCAGGTGAGTGATACGGTCACCATAGAGTTTGACGATAATAAGCCGCTGAAGTTAACAATGGATTTCGCAATAGGGTCATTGCAATTTTACCTGGCACCAAGGGTTGCTTAATCAAATAATTCCTAGACGCTGTATTTAATGGAGAGATAATCCCGCGGAGGAATTATGATAGGCACTAGCTGAGTTAGGTTTACATCAAGGAACATACCCTTAACAGAGCCCTCTCTAGGCTTAAAATCTAGAGAGAATTCAATAGCGTGAGCACTCCAATTACCAATGAATAGTAATCCATGCCCATTTCTCGACTCAATCCTAGCAATTACGTGATCATTAGATACGCTCCTAACCTCATAATCATTACTGAGTACGGACCTCCCACCATTGATATTAATGTTTAAATCACTAACAACGTAAGCCCTACCCAAACTAACGATGAGTATTAGATAGTGGTCATCGAAGTACGCAAGGATCCAATTTAGGTGGGGTAGTACCTTCGTATCTACCGTAATGTGCGTAGGCCATACTATCGGATTAAGCATGGACAAGAATGTTAAGTATTTCAGCTCATCGGGAGTTGACGAACGAAGCAACTCATCATAGACTTCGAGACCTAGGGTAGGTAAGTTATACCTGGTGAGGGCGATCGATAGTTTCGAGATTTCTAAGGGGCTTAGATCATTTAACCTTAAGTAGTATCTATATAGTGCATTTATCGCCCTTGAGTATTCATAGATTCTATTTGAGAGACACAGCAGCTCATCGGTGCATTTTTTCCTTAGTTCACCTCTAGTCTTAGTAAGTTCGTTCTTTAGATTAAGCAGGGCTTTTATGCTTCGCTCCCTTCGTAGCCTCTTGTTTATACTTATATACCTCATTATTGGTTCATCATTAATACACTGATCGACAGTGACGCCTAATAGCTCGTACGCGTTCCATAACCAAGGCATATAATCGCACCTAGGCGTTACATCAACGCCCTTACCTAATGCTAACACGTAATCCCTCCTTGATGTAAAAACCTCAAGGTGTATCATGAATGGGCTACTTTAATATTGAAAGTGGTTGTATGTATTTATTTGCCTCAACTATAGATCCTGGGTATATTACGGAGTTGGCGCCTATCCTAGTTCCCGGCCCAACTATTGCGCCTAATTTTGCCAACTGCTTACCCTTAATAATAACGGGCGACAGGTGTGACACCTCAACGCCGGTGGGTAACACGTTTAGTGTAACAACACCCGGTTCTATTGTGCTTTCATCACCAATTATTGAGCTACCTATGAATGAACCCCTACCTACAGTGGCTTTGCGTCCAATGAGTGACTCCGTTATCTCAGCGTCAGCACCTATAACGGCGCCCTCCTCCAGCGATGTATTGTTCCTAATGATCGCATTATTACCGACATAAACGTCATTACCGATGTACGCAGGCCCCCTAATTATTGCATCATGATCCACCTTTGCACCGGCATCTATTACTACGGGACCTTCGACCATAGCCTTTGGTGATATATCGGCATCCTTACTAACCCTAGCCTCACTCAAGTCACTTAATAAATACTTAATAGCTGATAGTAGGTCCCATGGATAGCTGACATCAACAAACCACCCGCTCCATAGTGCGACATTAACATTGCCTCTAAACAATCTTAACGCACCATTAATATCGCCATCTAGCTCATAAAGTGAGTTTAAGAAGTCCCTCTCGGTAACGAGTATTCCTGTCCACGCATAACCAGATTTATGCGTTGAAACCTTGTTAATCACGACACCATCGACCACCTCAACCTCGAAATACCCCTGTAAATCTGACAATGGTGTCATAAGCACGGTTATAGCCTTCCCGGAATTTACGTGACTATTCAACGCTAATTCATAAGCTTCCTGAGGCAGCACTACGTCACCAAACGATATTAATGTGGTACCTTTACCGGAAACCTCCTTCACCATTTTCAATGCGCTATTTAGATCATCACCACCTTGCCCAATACTCTCTAAAGAAACTCCCTCAAAGTAACGTCCCAACTCGTTACTTATTCTCTGGGGATTTCGGGAAATTACGTACATCCTCTTCAGTCCTAGTTGCACCAAGTTCTTTATAGGGTAATAAATTAACGGTTTTCCGAGTAATCGAATGAGTGATTTCTCAAGGTGCGGTGTCAGTGGCTCCATATTAGTGCCTTTACCGCCACCTAATACCACACCAATTACTTCCCTTGAGTAGCCCATGGCTATCACTCTACAGTAACGGTCTTCGCCAAGTTCCTTGGTTTATCTGGATCATAGCCCTTAGCAACCGCTGTATAGTACGCAAGTAACTGCATGGGGACTACATACACTATGGGGGCCACCCTATAATCAATATTAGGCATCTCAAGGGTTACATTCAGTAATTCCTTGAATTTGCCCACGTACTTCTCAGGAACTAAACCTATTGTGTATGCATCCCTAGCCTTCATCTCCATTACATTGCCGAGCAAGGCATCCACGTTATCGTCATCTAATATCGAGAATACGACGGGATACCCACCCTCGACCAGCGCTATTGGGCCGTGCTTGCTCTCACCGGCTGGGTATGCCTCGGCATGTATGTAGGCTATCTCCTTCAACTTTAACGCACCCTCCATACTCAATGGGACGCCAATACCCCTACTCAGGTAATATGCACTCTGTTTCCTGCTTATGTATCCACTAAGAGCCTTAACTTTACCTTCGACGCTAGCCATTACACCCTGGACTAGGTTGGGCACCTTATTGAGCAAATCCATCATGTCCCTATACTCATTATTCGTAAGCTTCCCCATGGCAATCCCCATTTTGAGGGCTAATACTGTTAATACCACGAGTTGTGTCGTGAAGGTTTTCGTGGCCGCAACACCAATCTCGGGACCGGCTCTGGTGTATATTACGTAGTTCGACTCCCTAGGTATTGCGCTATCGATCACGTTGGATACAGCAACTATCTTAGCACCTCTCTCCCTAAATGCCCTAATGGCAACTAACGTATCTATTGTCTCACCAGACTGGCTAATTGCTATCGCTATATCCCCATCACTAATGGAATTGAGGTACTTCTTGTACTCTGATGATATTAAAGTATGCGTGTCAAGCCCCAGCATTGAGGTGAATAGGTAATCGCCAATGAGGCCGGCGTGGTACGAAGTACCCGCACCTAGGATGAAGACCTTCCTGGAGTTCAGTATGGCGTTAATTACCTCATTAAATGCCTTCTCGTCAATACCCGCCAATGTCGAGTTGATTGCTATGGGTTGCTCATGTATTTCCTTAAGCATGAAGTGCGGATAACCCTCCTTACTGGCCATCTCCGGTGTCCAACTTATGAGCCTAATCCTCTCCTCCACATTAACGGGTAACCCATCCCTCTCAATATAGACCTTGCCGGGCTCAATGTAACCATACTCCCCATCTCTAAGTACAATGACCGTGTTTGTGAACTCGAGAAAGGCTGGGATATCACTGGCGATGAAGTTGGCACCATTGCCAATACCGATAACCAACGGTGAGGTATTCCTTGCAAAATACAGTCTATTTGGTTCCTGGGCCATGGCAACAACGAATGCGTAGGCACCACGTATTTTTGAAAGAGCAGCCTTGAAGGCATCAAATGGTTTATAACCCATCTTTAAATACTCCTCTATCAAGTGAGCCAAAACCTCGGTATCAGTTTCACTCCTAAACACGTGTCCTTTCCTGATCAATTCTTCCTTAAGTTCTAAGAAGTTCGAGATTATGCCATTATGAACAACGGCAACTCTTCCCGTGCAATCTGTATGTGGGTGTGCATTCTCATCGCTTGGTTTACCATGAGTAGCCCACCTGGTGTGTCCAATGGCTGTTAACCCATCAACCTCATCGAAGCTTAACCTGACGCTGACCTCAGCAATCTTACCCTTACCCTTCCTAACCTCTATACTACTGCCCTTAATTACGGCTATACCAACAGAGTCATAACCCCTATACTCCAACCTCTCAAGGCACCTCCTGACCACCTTACCAATGGGTTCCCTAAAGTTGCCCTGTAGAGACGTAATGCCAATAATACCACACATGAGTAGGCACTTATCCCTAAAACAGGCTTTAGAGATTAATAAGTATTTCAGCGTTAGATAAGAATGCCGAGTCTAGTCTCCAGGGAAGATAATATCCTACACAGTATTGATGCGGTATCCATCGTGTACTTACCAATCTTAAATACATCGTCAGCTAATGAGTAGGTGCCATCACTAAAGGATCCTCTTGGAAACCCACCAATCATTATCAATGGCACCCTGAAACTCATTAAGTAATTGATGAAATCACCCATGGTGATTTCCCTCCCCTTAACATCATCAAGGAGAATCTTACGATCAGGCCTCTCCGCATTAAACACATACTTAACATCACCACCTAATATCTTAAATAAGGGTTTACCCACAGGCGGCACCCTACCCTCCTTAAATAATTGGCTCATAAGGCCTATGAAATTGTTGTAATTACGAGGCGGCCTGACTTCGGGATCCACGTCAATTATGACATTACCTATCGTATGTATGTAAGTCTTGATGAATCCATTACGTACCAGTAAACTACTCTGAATCGTCAGTAACGCTTGGTGGATAATATCGGGCCTACCCCTCTTTTCAGCGTTACTTAATTTAATCATTGCACTATGATGTCTTGCTCTATCGAGAATCAAGTACCTTGGTTCTCTACGCATTCTCCTTGCATCCCTAATTATTACTGGGTCGCCCAATAGCTCCTTAGGTATCGTTTCAAGTGAGGACTCCATCAATAATATTACTAGGTGTTCCACGCAAGCTTTGTTTTGTTTGCTAATTTAAAAATTGATCAACATTTATTGCCTGGAGATTAAATATTGTGGTGCATTCATCGTACATGCACTTTATTACGCCATGGAACTTCCTCGATATTGCCAGTATCCTGTAATTATCTGGCGTTGTGTTCGCTATCAATGTCTTAGCATCTCTCCTCCTTAGGTCATTTATTGCGTAGGCTACGAGTCTCGTACCTATACCCTTACCCTGGTAGTTATCCCTAATGGCAATAGCCACCTCATAACATCCATCACTTAGATAAACAGCCTCTAGAACACCAACGAGTTTTCCATCGACGTAAGCTCCATACACGATATTACGTGAGTCTGAGAAGACGGACCTAACGTATTTCTCGAAATCCTTAAAGAATCCCCTAAACCTATAATAAATACTTTCACTGCTTAATGAGTTATATAGATCAATAACCTCCTTTTCATTATCGGGCCTAAGTATCTTAAATTCAGGCTTAATTAATGGTTTCGCGATGCTCATACTTGATCATGATTCATCATTGCGTATCCTTTTAAATTACTTTCTCTTCGAGTGTAAAATGCACCTAGTCAAACTACAATATATAAAGAAATAACGATAAACACACATGAGAGCTTATGCATTCAATAAAATAATAAATTAGAGAATGGAATGAAAAGGATGGAATTAGGATTGAATTATTTACTTCCACCGCCACCAGCTCCCCCAGCGGTCTTACCTTTAGTTACGCCTACCGTTAGCCCCAGCCTACCAGTCGTCCTGGTCCTCTGGCCCCTAACCTTAAGCCCCAGGTTGTGCCTAATGCCCTTCCAGCTTCTTAACTTCTTCATTAAATCAACATCCTTCTTAGCCGCAAGCACCAGGTCAGCACCAATTAGGTGCATGTTCCTACCACTCTCTGGATCCTTTGGCCTATTCACAAACCACCCAGGCGCGAATTGGTATAGGTTCCTGACCGCCCAATCAAGCTTCCTGATTGTTTCATCATCAAGCTGTCCCAACCTAATTGTTGGATTCACGCCAATGTACCTGCATATGGCGTATGCGGTTGATATACCGATACCCCTTATCTTAGTTAATGCATAGGCTACTGGCTTAAAGCCGTCCAAATCCGTATCCCCAATCCTCACTATCTGCCTAATCTCCTGTGACATTCGAAGCCTAGTCCCTGAGCCGGTATTTAAATTTTAATTTCAAGGGATGATCTCGCCATCCCTATATATGGACTCCATGATCTCCCTATATGGGCCGATCTTGGTGTTCTTGGCTATGTACACGGAATCCTTTATATAAACGCCATCCCCAATCACGGCGCCATCCTCAATCCTAACCCATTTACCCACATACGTATTACTACCAATTATACTACCCGATATATAGGCGCCATCGCATAATGAGGATCTCTCGAACACAAGTGAGTTTATTATCCTAACCGTATTCCCAATCCTCGTATTGCTATGAATAATTACGTTAGGCCCTACCTCAGCGTTGCTACCTACCGTAACACCAGGGCCTAGGTAAATGGGCGGCTGGAGGGTGATGGATGATGGTAAATCAGTATTTATGCAACCATTATTATTTATGCACCTTTCCATTAGTACCTTGAAGTTCGCCTTTAGGTAATCCTCGGGCGTTCCTATATCGAACCAAAGCCCATTATGTATATAGCCATACACCTCACCAAGCCTGAGCAACTTGGGTATTACGTCCACGGCAAGCTTTACCTGACCTGATGGATTCCTCGGTATTAACTTAATCACTTCCTTAGTGAATACGTAGAAGCCAGCGTTGATTAGGTTAGAACCGACGTATTGTTTAGGTTTCTCAATAAAATTAATTATCTTATTATTTTCGTCTAGTTGCGCAACGCCGTATCGAGAGACATCCTCAACTCTCGTGAGTGTTATTGTCGCGATGCCGCCAACCTTCTCATGAAAGTTGATTAATTCCTTAGAATCTATATTGCTGAATATGTCTCCATAGATCACGAGGAACGTATCCGTTAATTCATACATATCGTTTATTAGTGATATTGGTCCAGCATCACCCAGGGGTTTATCCTCCGTTACAAATACCAACTTATCCTTAAAGTCAACCCAAACCCTCTCCATGTGCTCCCTAATTAGGTCGCCCATGTACCTTATTGATATGAAGACCCTGTTCAACGGTATTTTGGTTATTGATTCCATTATCCAATCAATTATCTCCTTATCGAGTATCGGTAACAGCGGCTTTGGGCGGGAATAACTAAGGGGTCTTAACCTAGTCGCTAATCCACCGGCTAGGATTATTACATCGTAATTACCCATATAATCACTTACAACATTAGATAATATTAATTTTACTAGATCGTGGTGTAGGTATCTACCCGTCAACAATGAGGTTTTACCTACTACACCGCCATTAGGGGTTCGATATTTCGTGTTGAGGGCTAAGTATTAATAAGTAAGCAAGCTGCCTAGAGGTTGATGTTTTATGGTTAGTATACCCGATGAATGCCATTGGGAGCATGAGTGTATTGTAAATTCTGTAGCGTCAATACTCATTAATATGGTTAGGGGTTACGTACCTAAGGAGCTAATTGTTAATAGCGCCTTTAGAAATTCCGCAACATGTGGTGACACCTCCTGCTCGTTAAGTGTTAATGATTACTCGGTCATTAAGGATCTAGATTATGGTAGTATTAAGGATGGTGTAATTAAGGTTCTTAGGTTAATAGGGCTTAGCGAGGTTCCTTCATTGATTCAAGCAGTTATGGACCTAGATCTAGAGTCCGGTGTGAGGGCTATTGATGAGGGTGTAGAGATAAACGTCAAAGGTGAATTAGGTGCTAGAATAAACGAAGCCCTGGGCATCGCCCTATACTCAATTGCCGCTTACGAAGGCGCAATTACTAGGTTTAGTGCTGCTGCCGCGATATATGAGGGCTTAGGCAATGATAGTAGGGCGCGGTTTATGGAGGCTATGTCTAAGATAGCTAGGGCTGAGGATCTCAGGGTTAAGGCAATGAGACTACATGATGAGGGTAAGCATGATGATGAGAGGAGGGTAATTGAGGAGGCGTCGAAGCTGTATGCATCATCGGTCATAAACTTCAGGGAGGCTGTTGGTGTTGATGAGGCGAGGGCTAATGAGGTCTTAAGCATGATGGACTCATCAGAGGTACTAGCCAACTATTACTTCACCCATGGTGACATATCGAGGGCAATGCAGTACTATAATGCCTGCAGGGATGTACTAAGTGGTGGAAACCTGGGTGAGAGTTATTGGGATGTTGTTAAGATGAAGGGTGATTTATGTGAAGCATTTTACCTACTATGTAAAGCCATTGAGGAGGGTGATTGGAGAACTTACGAGGAGGCTGGTGACAAGTTCCTAGATCTCATAAGTGAGGGTTTAATTGATGAATTAACGACGGAAGGCGCAGTTATGGCATACAAAGGTGCCTTGGATGGTATTAATGAGATTGAGGATGCGGTAAGGATATACTCGAAATACGTTAAGGCCGTGAATCAGTATTTTGATAACGTGGTTAGGGAGAGATATGGTAGCTTTGAATCCCTTATTAATGAATTTCGTGGGGGTGATCATGAGAAAATAGCACATGCATTAAATACTGACGTAAACACGCTTAAACTGTACATAACAAGTAAGGTGTTAATAGACATAGTTAGGGATGAAAATTTGGGTGAGGATGCAGCGCTCGAAATACTAGCCTACCTGGCAGGTTTAGGATTGAATCCGGTGGATATGGACGTTGATGAAATGATAGAGGAGCTACGTAATTTCATAACCGACGAGGATTTCATGAATGAAATAAGGGATTTATTATTAAAGGTAAAGGCTAGACTCGAAAGTATGCTGGGCAATTGAGAAGTGGTTTTTATACAGCACAGCACTGCTCATCTTAATGGGCATTAATGAGATAATTAAGGAGGCGATGAGCATTGTAACGCCGAGCGTCGAGGAGGAGAGTAAGATATTCAATATAGCAAACATGGTGGTAAATACCCTAAGGGATGGATTGGCAAGGCGTGGATATTACGATTTCGATGTTACAATTCAAGGTTCTGTTGCCAAAGGCACCTGGTTACCTGGGGATAGGGACATTGACATATTCATAATTCTTCCAAGAGGTTATGTTGATAAGGTTAGAAGTGGCAATGTCATTAATGACTTGATAGATGTGGCAATAGACAAGGGTTTTAGGTGGAACATTAGGTATGCGCAGCATCCCTACATTCAATTATTAATTGATAGTTTCGAGATAGACGTTGTACCGTGTATACGCATAAATCCAGGTGAAAAACCCTTTACAGCAGCTGATAGGACGCCACTACATACAGATTTTGTCAAATCAAGGTTAGGGCAAAGGAACACAGAGGTTAGGCTACTAAAGGCGTTCTTCAAGGCGATCGGCGTTTATGGGGCCGAGATTAGGGTACAGGGCTTCAGTGGCTACGTCAGCGAACTATTGGTGATTCACTATGGCTCGTTCACGGATACTGTGAAGGCTATGAGTAGGTGGTCTGTGAAGCGCGTGTTCATAGATATGACTGGTACATACAATGAGAGAGATGCTATACGTAAATTCAAGTCGCCAGTCATAATAATAGACCCAGTGGATCCAAACCGAAATGCTGCCGCATCAATTAGTAGGGAGACTCTGGCAATGGCGATAGCCGCGGCTAAGGAGTTCATTAAGAACCCACGAATTGACTTCTTCCTCAGCAACCATGCAAGGCCAAAACCTCTTAGGGTGTTACCGACGGTCATATTGAGGATTCCATACCCAAATGGTACATCGCCAGATGTGGTTTGGGGTGAGGTGAAGAGACTAATGGCGACGCTCATTAAGAACCTTAGGGAACTTGATTTTAGGATTATTCGCTCAATGAGTTGGAGTGATGATAAAAGCATTATATTGCTGATGCTTACCCTCGAACAACTCGAGTTACCGCCATACGAGTTACATAAGGGTCCCTATGTTGATTCAGAGGCTGTTGAGAACTTCGTGAGGAAGTACGTTAACGACCCAAGCGTTATCGGCCCCTTTATTAGGGGGTCTCGGTGGTATGTAATTAGAAGCAGAAAGATTCTTAACGCAATAGATGCAATAAAGCATATAATACCCATGGTATCACTTAAGAATTTGAAGAATTCAATAAGCCGTGTTGAGTACATAACCATTAAATCACTAGATGACCTAACCACATTAAGTCCAAACGAGAGAGGTGTGGTTGAGGAATTCATTTATGCGCGTCCTTGGTGGTTAACGTGAATAGTGTTATCTCTCAATTTTTCATAAGCGATATTTTTTTAAAGCACCACAGGACTATGAAAGGGATATGTCAATTACCCCAGACCTAGAGATCATGATCTTTAATGGAGTTAAGGAGTTACTTAACTATGTTAATAACCAAATAAGCGACCTAGAGAAGAGGATAAAGGAGATAGAGGGTATGATGGGTGACCTAAAGGTTAAGGCTGATAAGTACATGGCTCTAATGCAGATGATCGAGGAGATCGTAGGCAAGGGCCAGCAATTACCCTTATCCGCAGCAATAGAGCTTACGGGCTTAAAGATAATATTCGACCCAAGGCCTATCGATGAGTATGAAGCACTCGATGAGAGTAGGAAGGCTATGGTGGATAGGTTATCGGCATTAACCAAGGTTAGGGACATCCTTGACGTTATCAGTAAGAAGCTTGGTGATAAGGCCGAGGTTCCAATACTCGTTGAACTAAAGATGGGCATTCCCATCAAGGTAATCTTTAGGAGCTGGTGAGTTAAGTTGAAGTTACAAGTGGCACTTGACCTGACAGAGCCTAGCTTAGCCGTTAATGTTGCGCGTAGGTTATGCGAGGCTGGTGCTATCGATATTGTGGAGGCTGGCACGCCATTGATAAAGGCGGCGGGTATATTCATAGTCAGCGCATTGAGGATTGCGTGCCCAAGCGCTGAGGTTATGGCTGACCTAAAGACTATGGATGTTGGCGCCCTTGAGGCGAGGTTGGCTATAGAGGCTGGTGCAAGTATTGTCAGCGTCCTTGGTGCTGCGGCTATTGAGACGATAAGGGAGTTTGTGAATGAAGCAAGGAGGCTTGGTGGTAAATCGGTGGTTGACATGATAGGTGTTAAGGATCCAGAGGGTAGGGTTAGGGAGCTGCTAAACGAGGGTTTAAGGCCTGACTACATAGGTCTTCATTTAGGAATTGATGTACAGAGGAGTAGGGGTTTAACCATAGATGAGTTGATAAAAGAGGCCGTAAATATTAAAAGCAGGTATGGTTTAAGTGTCGCAATAGCTGGCGGTATAAATGAGAATGTAGCTCCAAAGCTTAGGGGAACGAACATAGATATAGTAGTTATTGGTAGGGCAATTACGCAAGCCGAAAACCCTGTGACTGCGGCTAGGAATTTACGTACGCTGCTCGGTATTTAATATCACCACCTAATTTAACTAAACCTTCTTAAATACGTATATTAATCTCGACAAACCCCCATGCACGTACTGCAAACCCTCACCAACCAATTCGAAGCCTAGGCTCAAGAACCAATCAAGCGCGTTAATATACGTTGGATGTGAGAAGGCTATGTAACCACCAATTCTCAAGACCCTGTACGCTTCGTTAGCGAATTCCCTATAGAGCGTCTCTATATCCTTATCAATCATTGATAACCTATTATACGGTGGGTCAGTCGCTATGGAATCGATTGTTTCATCCCTCACGGGACTTAGTGTGAAGTCCGAATTTATCAAATCAATGTATGTATCGTGTATTGAGTAGAGAGGTTTGTAATTAATGTCTATGCCTACCACACGCGCCCCAACCATTAGTGCTTCATGGGCGATTATGCCCGTGCCTATAAATGGATCGAGAAATAACGATCCCTCACGCACCCTCGCTAGGTTAATTAGGAGCCTGGCAATGCGTAAATCAATCGCTGCAGAACCGCTCTCCCTACCTCTCCTTAATACTCTATATCTTGACCTATCAAGCTCGAGAAGCTTATGTTCCTTTTCTCGATCAATAACCCACACACGCTTAATCAATGCTGCTCTGCATAGTACATTCCTTAGGGTATCAATGTTACCATCATAATTAACCACCAGGTTGGGTAAATCACCAACAAGTTCTAGACTACCACCAATAAGTTCTACCAAGGCCTCAAGTTCGTGGTACGCCAAAACCCTTAGGTCCTGATTTGCCTCGATCTTTAATTCCACCATACCTACGCCTTAGAATACCTAGCGTAAATAGTGTTATTAATCCTATCACGGTATATATCATCAAGGTATAGAGTAAGGTGTATGTGCCTACTTTGCCGAACATGTAGCCAACCAAGTCGCTAGCCACAATCACAAAGAATGAGGATAATAGGACGTCGGCGGCAATCCTACCAAAGGGCTTAACCCTATATTTCATGTAGACCTCAAGTACATTAACGGTTAATATTGCGGCAACCACGAGTCCTAGTAAATCGAAGAGGTTCAGGGCGCCCCAAAGCGGTATTTCCTGGTGTAATATGTAGTATGTCGATAGTACATACACTATATCGAAGAATATGGACAACGCTGATATGAAGAAGGTAATTTCATACATCCTAATAAACCTAAGTAGAGATTCATGAAGGCTAAACCCGTAGAGTATGAAGGCAGCCCCAAGGAGTAGGGTTATGCTAGATATTACCATGGTCCTTATAAACGTGGGTATGTAGGGCCACATGCCGTAAAACGCACCGTAAATCAGAAGGAGCGCGCCAGGCAAGCCAAGCACATACCTCCTATATCTAGGTTCTCCAAAGAGTTTACCAATGTAGTACCTAGCCAATACCGCGAACTCCTCAAAACCCCTTGTTTGCTTAACAACTATTCTCCTAATAGACACGACAGGCCTCCTTGATTGGATGAGTGGAACAATAACCTCGTCAGAAGGACCATCAGAGACTACAACGAAACCATCTGCGTCAAAGGTTTGGAGAATCTTATCAACTTCGTTAAGTATCTTCATGTCTGCCGTGATATCCTCAGAACTAGTTCCTGTAACCACCGCAACCTCGACGTTGTTTGGACCTAGTGTTGACGTTAAGGAATCATAGAGCTGTATTGCGCCAAACATTGCATTGGCGTCGGAGTCGTCTGGGTACCTAAGTATGTACTCGGTGGCTACTTTCAATATGTTATTCCTGCCTATGATTGGTGTGGGGACACCAAGTCTTTCGCCTACATCGTTGTCCCTATCCACATACAACACAATGAGGCGCCTTACGGATTTAGCCATGCCTACTTCTCATTATTATCCTCTAAACCCAAGCCTAATAAATAATTCAGATCCACTCTCTCGCCCTTCATCAATCTCTGAAGGCTTTCCTCAGCTTTCTTTCTCGCCTCCTCCCTAAGTCTCTCCTCCTCCTGTTTCTTGGTAGCTAGGTTCTTTGATTTCCTAGCAGCAATTAATAATAATTGGTATTTATTTATCTCATCATTCAACTCTCTTAGTTTATCTCTCAACTCCTTAATCTCAGCCGACTTCTTAAGTATCTGGGTCTTCAATTCATCACGCCTAGCCTTCAGAGAGTCCCTCCTACTCTTTAACTGAACTATCTCATTGACAATACTATCTCTCTTTTTCTTAAGCTCCTGTATCTGGGCTTTGATGTTCATGAGGGAATTTGTATAGATGTCACGCATTCTCTGTCCCAACTCAATCCTCTCATTACGCAACCTCTCAATCTCCTGAGAGGTCTTATTGATGTAGTCCTTAATCCTTGTAAGAACCTCTGCAGCATTCAATTCCCTTTCCAATTGCTGAATGGTTCTGAAGAACTCCCACTCCTTCTCGGGATCCGTTGGTGATATTTCGTGCTCAAACTCCAGCTTCTCAATCAACTCCTTTAATTTATCCCTATCCACAGGTTTTCCACCAACGAGGTCATTAACGACCTTCAACAACTCCCTATATTTCTTCACCTTCTCGATCAATTCCTTAATCCTCTGAAGAAGCTCACTTCTCCTATCCCTGAGTTGCCTAAGCATGTTCACATACTCGTCTCTACCCTTCCTTAACCTATTCAGCTCCTCCCTAACACCTGCTAACTCACTCCTCTTGCTATTGAGTTGATTTATTACGGAACTCAACTCCTCCCTAACCTTACCCAACTCATTACGTAATTCATCCCTTTCCCTCATCTTTCCCTCAATCAACTCCCTAATCCTAAGGACCTCATTGCTCAACTCCCTAATCCTACCCTCAAGCTCCTCCTCATTTATAATCGACATTACGGCAATAAACTAAACCAGAGACATTAATAACGCTTATCCCAACTATCGGAAAACGATAGAGGGGAAGAAAATATAAACTACTTATGTAAAACATTTACGAATATGGTGGAAGTACTCAAGTACGATTTAATAATAATAGGCTCAGGTCTTGCTGGTTTGAGGGCTGCGTTTGAGGCTGCGAGAACATCGCAGGGCAAGATAAGGATTGCGGTTATATCGAAAGTCCACGCCATGAGAAGTCACTCAGTAAGTGCTGAGGGTGGTGCCAGCGCGGTTCTTTATCCCAAGGAGACGGGGGATAGTATTGAGTTGCATATATACGATACGATCAAGGGCAGCGATTTCTTAGCTGATCAAGATGCGGCTGAGTTACTTGCGAATGAGGCTCCTAAGGAGATAATATTCATGGATCATCTGGGCGTGCCTTGGTCAAGAGATGAAAAAGGTAGAATCCTGCAGAGGCCTTTTGGTGGGATGTCTATACCAAGAACGACATTTGCCCAGGATAAAAGTGGCTTTTTCCTAATGAGTACCTTATACGATAACGTGCTTAGGTTTGAAAATGTCGAGATACTTCATGAACATTTCGTAACATCACTATTAATGGATAATGGTGTATTTAAGGGGGTTACAGCCATAGATCTAAAGACTGGTGAGTTCAAGGTAATACTTGCCAAGGCAGGTATAATAGCCACTGGTGGTAATGGTAGGGTCTATAAGTTCACAACAATGGCTTGGTCATCAACCGGGGATGGATACTCACTTGCATACAGGGCTGGGATACCACTTAAGGACATGGAATTCCCGCAGTTTCACCCAACTGCCTTGGTACCCAACGGTATTTTGATCACTGAGGGTGCAAGGGGTGAAGGCGGTTACTTAATAAATAAGGAAGGCGAGAGGTTCATGAAGAATTACGCGCCAAGTAGGATGGAGTTGGCGCCTAGGGATATAGTGAGTAGGTCGATAATTACTGAGTGCCTGCAAGGTAGGGGTTTTGTCGATGAGGAGTCTGGTCTGTGCTATGTACTCCTCGACCTCAGGCATTTGGGTGAGGATAAGATAAACAAGAGGTTGCCCATGATTAGGGAAATAGTGATAAAGACCTTGGGTATAGACCCCGTTGAAGAACCCATACCCGTTAGACCAGCTATGCATTACATGATGGGTGGAATTCACGTTGATTTATACGGCCAGGTGATGCTGGATGAGGATAAGACGAGAGTGCCCAACCTCTGGGCTGCGGGTGAGGCTGCTAACGTAAGTGTTCACGGCGCCAATAGATTGGGTAGCAACTCACTCAGTGAGTGCCTTGTTTGGGGTAGGTTAACTGGTGCGGCAGCTGCTAAGTACGCAATGAGTGCGCCAGATTCAATGCTGGAATATACTGGCGATATTGCGAATAAGGTAGCAAAGGAGGAGAGTAGGATATTCGATCAATTATTACATAAGGAGGTTGGTGCTGAGAATCCATATTCAATTAGGGAAGAGATGAATAGAACAATGGACACGTACGTGTACGTATTTAGGGATAAGAGTGGTTTAGAGGAGGCTTACTCGATAATTAAGAGACTGAGGGAGAAATTCCCCAACGTTAGGATTGAGGATAAGGGTAAATACTACAACACCAACTTAAGGGATGTGCTGGAGCTCGACTTCCTACTGGAGCAGGCCGAGTTAATAACCATTGGTGCATTGAATAGGACTGAGTCGAGGGGCGCCCATTATAGGCTTGACTATCCAAAGAGGGACGATGCTAATTGGCTTAAGCATACATTATACTTCTACACGAGTGAGGGGCCAAGACTTAGTTACGTGCCTGTTAGAATAACCAGGTGGAAGCCCGAGGAGAGGAAGTATTAAGCTGGGATAAAACGGAAATTAATTAAAAAGGGCTTTATCACCCAATCAATGTGAAGTACAGACTAATGGATGTACTAGCGTGTCCCTATTGTAAGACCTTCCCGTTAACGTTAATAGTGCTTAGGGAGAAGGAGTACCCTGAACGTAAGTACGAGTGGAGCAAGAAGCCCTTTTGCGAGGAGTATTGCGCACTTAAAAACGTATTCATAAAGAATTACCCAAATCCACAAGAGCTGCCCTGTGAGGAATGCATCAAGAAGGAGGTTGTTGAGGGGGTGCTCTACTGCCCGAAGTGTGGTCGTTGGTACCCAATAAAGGATGAAATACCAATACTACTGCCCGACGAACTTAGGAACAGGGAGGAGGACAAGGCGTTCTTGGAGAAGGTGAAGGACGACTTAGTGAGGGTAAACCCAGAACTTGGCAATAAGATAATTAGGGAGGGCAAGCCACTGAATTTATCGACATAGTGGGTTAAAACCCACTAAGTAAGTGCCCAATGAATGACGCCGTTATACCGAGAATCACGTATAATGCGAACCAAAGAATTGCGTTACCCCTGAAGTACCTACTCATGAGTGTTCCAAATACTCCCAATATGGATATTGGTATGACAGGCATCCAGAGAACCTTGATACCCATACTCAGCGCCGTAATTAATGAGCCGATGAACGAAACGACACCGAACACGAACCCCTCAATTAACGCATCATAGATTGCCCTTTTATGGAGGCTCGTCCTGAGCAGTGTGCCACTTTTCATTAACAACGTCCTCTCAATGTGTCTCAGTGAGGCGCGTTCCTCGATGTACTCTGCCATGAACGCTGTTACCAGGTTGATAACGGTGACTATAATCACAAGCCTAATGCCGTTAAGTATCGTTTCTCCAAGGATTAGAGTCGTCAGAACACTGTCTAGGAATCCAAGCACCAAGTATCTACCCTCAATAAACGCCATACTCACCTCTCCCTAATAAGCTGTGGGTTTATCTCGAGTATGTACTCGCCAACAACGACCTGGTCCACACTCCTAATTGCACCGCCCGAATCCTCAATTATCCGCCTAACCCCATCGTAATCAACCCCATCACCCTCAATCACGATTATCAAACCAAGAACCTCGACGTCGGTGTCGGTCACGGTGATGTTGACAGCCTTGACACCACTAACGCGACCCAGCTTCTCCGCTAACTCTACCGTGGATATATTACTGGGTATGTCTACATCAAGTACAACCCTACGAATACCACCCAACTTAGATCGACACTTAACTCCCCTAAACCCCTACTTAAATATTTACCCTGGAATGATGAGATGAGGAAATAAATTTTTTATTTAACCCAGACGCTTACATAATTATGTCTTGGAAACCCAGTGAGGATGTTGAAAGGGATAAGGAGAGGGTTGTGGAGTATGAAAAGTTGTATAGTGGATTTACGGTCCAGGGACCACTAACCGTAGAGTTACGAACCGGTATAATAGTCGCTGCCAGGTTCGCTGATAAGCTAAGGCGGGCAGCCTTTGCCGCATTCTCAAAAACTGTGCCCGAGGACGTGATACTGAGGGATATCGCTGAGTTGAACAAGTCGATATACGACGAAATGACTAGGAAGAATATAGATAAACTGGCCCTTGTTAGGATAAGCGTTGTTGTATGACCCCCTTCCCGCCGTGAATGTCGGGCTTAATCTTGGGGGTCTCGGGTGTTACTCCCTCTTTTGGGGTTATTGGTTTCACGCCGTTAGTGGTGACTATATAGCTCAGTATCCTCCTCGGTATTGGTACTTCATAACCTACCCTCCTTGCAATGTTTCTTGCTGCGTTTATGTCTGCGTTGATTTTTATGCCCGTTAATGGGCATACGTATAACCCACGCTTAACCCTACCGTTTTCGTGCTCCACATTGCATATGGAGCATTGTTTGCTTGTTCCGTACTCATTGACCACATTGAGCTTAATGCCGTACTCCTCAAGAACCTCACCAAGCCAATTAATTATCTTCGCATACCACCAAACATTGGTGTTAAACTCATTACCATTGTCTTGACTCACCATGTATGGGTATCCGATGAATACTTCATCAACGCCCATTTCATGCATTGTCCTCGCCAGGAACCTAATTGCAGTCCTGTAGTAGTGCCTCAACCTCTCCCTCCTCTTGTAAACCGCATGCAGATAGTAGGTGTGATACTTGCGCCAAGACTCGAATCCGTGGTTCCTCAACCAATCCCTAACGGATTGGTAGGTGCCTATTTCCCTCTTCCAGTAGTAATACTCAGCCTTTATTGTCGAGCCCTTTATGAGCATTGCCGTATCGGTGTGGTTGAAGACCACTGCGAATAGGTTGTTCAAGCCAATGTCTACGAATGCCTTGTTATCGCCCCTTGGCTTCTCGATCTGTATTTTCTCGTGAATACCTCTTACGTAGCCCTTTGGGTTACTCCTAGCCGGCTTCTCACCAACGGTGATTGGTACATAGGCGAACCACCTATTGTCCTCAAGCTTGATTACAAGCATGCCTTGCCTCCCGCTCCACTTAATCCTCCCAGCGTACCTAACCCTCAAACCCCAATCCTTTAGGACTAAGTAACCTTCGCCATTGTTGATTGGCTCTAGGTAGTACCTATCGTTCCTCACGAAGATTCTTAACAACCTCTTCCCAAGCACCTTATCCTTCCAGAAGCCCGGTGGTGATGGTTTGCCCATGAATTTAGGCAGCTTGCCTTGTTTGTATAGCTTGAGTAGTTCGAAGTATGATTTCCAAGCATTGTTGTTTAGATTAACCACCTGCCCAGCATTCACACCCAACCTATCCTTGTACTTGTGATAAAACTCGTGCTCCGTACCCTCGAAGTCCACCTCACCACCCTCCCTATATTGTACCAACCTAGTGTAATTAAGCTCATTCCAAAGCCTAGCAGTGGCGTCAGCAATTCTACGTAACTTGCGTTCTTGAGAACCACTTGGCAGAAGCCTCAACCTAATAGTACGCCTGTTTTCATCTTGCTTACGCTTACCTTTACCCCTCGATTTGGAGGATTCAGTGCCCGGGTTGGTGAAAACAGTGGGTAATCGACCCACCAACTCATCCGAAGAAGAAAAAGGCACCAACCCAGGCACCAGTTGCCACCAACAAAGCAGGGTTTTATAAACCTGATACCGAGCCCCACGTAGCAGGGCAACCCCACCCTAAAGGGCGAAGCTTGGCGTTGTTGTGTCATACGACCAAAAGAACAATAAATTCAGCTTCTCAAACATGAAAATCGAGAGATTATACACGGAGGATGAGGTGGACAAGATAGTGCGCGAAAAATGCGGTGAGTTGGAGCAGAAGCTTGAGCGTATCAAGAGCATCGTAGGCTGACCTTGCGAAAGTCAGGGCAGATAAATCCCTTTGCCAACAAGCGTTAAAATTACTGGGAACTCACTCATGCAATCAATCTCCAGAAATCTACATAATTCGCCGTCATAGAAGGCGCCAATGGCCCTAACACCTAACCCAAGCCCTGTGGCTGCTAGGTATATGTTCTCCATGGCGGCGCCCGCATCCAACAACACGTACCTAAGCGCCCGCTTCCAATACTTCCAATACGTCCTAGCGTAAACAACAGTAAGTACTATGGCTGCCGATGCACGTGACACGTGATCCTGCCCAAGAGCTAGGTCAGCCATCAATGAGGCATAATCGCCAGGCTTTAGAATCTCGAGAACGTGGTCGAACGGGTCGTACCTATACAATCCACGTTCAAGCCCTAATACATTATTAACCACTGGGTAAGCCTCAACAGGTTGTAGTGCCCCTGCGGATGGGTAGGAGCGTAGCGGATACCGCTTATAACCGTAGGCCTGGGTCCATCCTGTAATTCCAACGCCCATGTGAAGTATTGTAGCCAGGTCTTCAATGCTTATGGGTTCATTAATAAAATAATCAGCACTCCTCCTAGCATTAATAGCTCTATCGATTGGTACATTTGATAACCTTTGGTTTGGGTAACTCGATGACTTTATCGCTTCGTCTCCTCCTCAACTGAGGCATTGGACCGGTCCTCCTGGGCCAATACTCATCTCTATAATGCCTCATTAGGAAGTCGCAGGCCAGACCGACATCTCCCTTACTGATTAGCCTTCTAAATGCGTTTAATGCTTCACCAGGGATTACGCCTTCTAACCCAACATCGCACATGGATTAGTTAAGCTCATGGGCATAAAAACTTTAATTCACGATGTCCGTAGTGTTTAATGTTGATTTTGGGGTGTTTTACGAATTTATTTTTATATTTAGGGTTTTGTAGAATATTTTTTCGTTAAGCCAATTGATGTTTGATGAGACATAATCAACCTTCTTCCTCATCTCGAAATCCCTAGGCTCAAGGCTTAGTAAGTCTAGGTATAGTTCCTCCATGACCCTCTTAGCCCTTAATGCAAAGTCTAGGTTGCCCCTTATCAATTCCTCAGTGGCCTTCCTACTCAACTCACCCGTGAAATCCGCAATACCGTTTATGTAGGGCTCCGCATCAACACCCAACTCCTCGGGCGTTGGTAGCCTATTCTCGGTCATGTAGTACCACATGGTCATCGCCTCGACATACTCCTGGAGGCTCACTACGGCGTTGTTGTAATACATTGGGTACCGTGAGACAAGGTCCCTCAATTTATTTACTAGTTCCTGCATCTCACCGATGTATTTACGTGCCATCTCTGCATCGCCCCTAATCAATGAGTATATCACTGATTTAGATAGCCTATTAACCTTCACTCCAGTCTCGATAACCTCATCCTTAACACCCTCCAACTCCCTTAACCTAGACCTTAGTTTCTCCGTTTCAATCATCGATGGTCTCATTACCAACTCACCCTTTTAAACCAAATTCCTAAGCTACCACCTAATGGCATTACCAGTGTTTGCGGGCGACCTTCTAAACGAGCTTGTTGGAGTTATTTTACGTGCATCCAACCTATACGATCGTTTAGCTAAGGTGGTGGAGGTTAAGGGCGGTGTCGTTAGGATTCTCGATCATGAATTACGTGGGTTCTACGTGATCGCCCTTGGTAAGGGTTCCATAAGTATGGCCAAGGCAGTTGAGGATAGGGCGGGCGATTACATAATCGATGGGGTAGCTGTGGTTCCTAAGGGGACACCAGGTAGGTTAGGTATCATTAGGGTTATCGAATCAACGCACCCATTACCCACGGAGAGCAGTGTAGAGGCTGGGTTGGCTATAATGGATTTGTTGTCCAGGGTTAAACCAGGCGATCACGTACTATTCCTAGTAAGTGGTGGTGGCTCGGCACTGGTGGAAGTACCAATGGAGGGTCTCACGATAGACGATATCACGAGGGTCAACGAATTGTTGCTACGGAGTGGGGCTACGATACAGGAGATCAACATAGTGAGGAAGCATCTCTCGAAAACAAAGGGTGGCAGGCTAGCCCTGGAGGTTACTAGGCGTGGTGGTAGTGTGATCTCCCTTATAGCTAGTGACGTACCTGGTGATGACCCAGCCACGATGGCGAGCGGTCCCACGGTATCTGACCCATCCACCTATGGCGATGCAATAAGGATATTGAAGGATAAGGGTGTATGGGATAGGGTACCCACTAGGGTTAGGGAGATCCTTGAGAGCGGCGCTAAGGGCCTATTACCCGAGACACCTAAGGAGTTAAGTAACACGTGGAATTACGTGATAGCCAGTAACATGGATGTGCTCACCGATGTCTCACAATACGTGAAATCCCTTGGGATGGACTCGTTAATACTGACGTCAAGAATGGAGGGTGAGGCCCGCGAGGTTGGTAAGTACCTGGCTAGCATAGCCCTTGAGGCTAGGTTTAGGGGGATTCCGATAAGGAGGGGTGTGGTCCTGAGTGGCGGCGAGCCCACGGTAACGGTGGTAGGCAACGGTAGGGGCGGAAGAACTACCGAGTTGTGCACAGGATTTGCATTAAGTGTGAGGGGTGTCGATAGCGTGTCGATGCTTTCCATAGCCACTGATGGCATTGATGGTAACATGGACGCAGCTGGTTGTGCAGCTGATGGCTCAACAATAAGCAACGCTGCTAAGTTGGGGATAGACGTGATTGGAGAACTGAGAAATAACAATACTGCCGTAATCTTCGAGAGGTTAGGATCCCTGATCAAGACGGGATGGACAGGTAGTAACTTGAATATAGTCACCGCGGTACTCGTGTTACCGCAAGAATCGCTTAAATAAATGGCAGTGGATCAAGTTCCTCAACCCTATCTGGGTCAACCCTCATCCTACCAACATAGATACCATCAAAATTGTCCGTTGTAACCAGCGCCTTGGCAACTCTACGCTTAAAATCAAAATCCCTCAAAATACCAAAACCGACGAGGAAACCCCTACGTAAAAGGCCACAAAACGCATTACTTATTTGCCGCGTTGGTACCTTAACCACGTTACCGTGTCTAACCACATTATCTAACCCCTCCTCAACCACGTAACGGCCACAGTTACCTGCCAGGCACTCAATTATTGAGTTGCCAAACACCTTATCGAGGCTAACCTCAACCTCAACCAAATTACTTAAGTACTGTCTCAAAGATGCCACCCTCAGCATTCTCCTCTCGCTGGGGCTCCTTTGCCTGACGTACCGTGATCTTTCAACCTCAATAACCCTGGTACCAGGCCAAGCCCTCATACCGAGGCCTAGGGATACTACGTAATCCGCACCCACAGCCTCAGCCGCATCCCTAATGAACTCAACACCACCATCGCTGACCCAGCCAGGCATATCGATTATCACAAGGCCTGGAGTCCTGCTCATGACGTCCCTAACCACGTGGAGCAGTCCGCCAATGAACCTACCAACACATTGGGAGGGACTTGTACAACCCAGGAAGTAACCACTCATCATGTGCAGTGCACTTAATGAGTGAGTTGGGAAGCTCGTGCAACCAGCACCGATAACCCCAGGGGGTCCTATCGATGATTGACCGACATCAGCATCAACCACGCAGACATGCAACCCCTTAACCACGTGAGTGTTAAGTAAGTACGTACTCAACGTCGTCTTGCCCGAATCAACATCACCGACAATCATAACGATACCCTCAAGGCTTAGGCTAGACCAGCCGCTGGGTATTGTCGATTCGTTAACATGCCTAACGACACCACCAACCACACCAACCACACACCTACCCTTAGGCGTTATGGGCAAAGCCCTAAACTCATCAACATGCACAGGGCCGGCCAAGGGAAAACCAAGGACATCACACTGTCCCTCAACAACCTCAACATCCGCAGGCCCCTCAACAATCAACGTACCCGAGTCAAAACCCACAGTAAACGCCATCTAGATAAAACCAAAAACCAACACTTTAAAAATTACGGCACGATTAACCCAAACAAAAACTTAAAACCTCCCCTTGGTGTTGGCGTTTCGGGCCGGTAGTCTAGCCTGGAAGGATGCCCAGGGACGGTAGTCCCGCACAAGCCTTGCATTGTCAATACAGGCACGGGATCGCGGGAGAACCCGGGTTCAAATCCCGGCCGGTCCACCAAGAACTTCAATTCCTTATCCTTATTAGTGATTGTATGCCGATACTGCATCATTTTGTCCAGGTTGTGATTAAATGTATTTCTATTCCTAATAACAACGCTACCAATGTACTCGAGCTAGTACTTCTATGCCGTATATCGTGATACTAAGTCGATAAGCATTTAATTTATTGCTGGGTGGTTTTGGTTGTGATGGTTGGCTTTGTTTTTGTTGGTGGTGTTGTTTATTCATCCTTCGAGCCA
>NZ_LCWN02000120.1:0-3000 GCF_002078205.2 Vulcanisaeta sp. EB80 | reverse complement strand
ATGCTTGCGATAATATATAGCGTGGCTCTCATGATAACCCTGGAGACTATGACGTACGGCTTTAAAGTGGCTGTTGTGAGTGAGGTTGAGAATATATTACCGACGGATTTGATGGTTTACTCAGACAGTGTATCGATACCCGAGACCGTGGCTCAGGTAATAGCCAAGCTTCCTCATGTTGCTTACGTAGTCCCCGCAATAATAATCAGTACGGCGCAGGTCAACGGACAACCCGTAACACTGATTGGAATACCTAGTCAATACTTCTCGTACTTTGAGGTACGTATAGAAAGCGGCTCCCTCCCGATGAGTAATGGTGAGGCCATAATTCAGGATACCCTGGCGAGTAAGGATGGCATTGGCATTGGTGATACGATTTATGTCCAGGTTTTAACGGGTATTCAGGGAGGTACGGAGATAATACCGCTTAAGGTCACGGGGACCTTTAGTAGTATATTGGGTGGTTTCCTGGGTTTCCACCTAAACATGATCGTAACATCGATAGGCACATTACAAAGCGACTTGAGCGATGAGGGCTTTGTCAATGCCATGTTCATAAAATTAACTAAGGAGGATCCAGCGTACCTCAACCAATTAGCCACGGCACTCAGTGAGTACTTCCCAAACGCGGATGTTTATGAGCAGAGCTCGGTTCTTGCCTCTATATCCAATGCGGTGTCCATGATAAACCTCTTCTTCATAGTAATAATTGCGCTAAGCCTAATCGTTACGGGGCTTAGTGTGGCTAATACGGCTATAATGAATGTTAGGGAGAGGACTAGGGAGATAGGCATACTAAAGGCCCTGGGTGCGTCTAATAGGCAGGTGATCCTGATATTCCTCCTTGAAATCCTCATAATGAGCACCATAGGCTCGGTTGTGGGCATAGCGTTGGGCATAGGCGGTGCCTACCTAGCTAGGTACATAATGATTAAGCTGAACTTGCCAATAATAATACCCGTAATACTACTCCCGACACTCTACGCTTATTCGCTGGTTATTGCTGTGGCAACGTCGATTGTTGCGTCGATACCATCATTAATGACTATAACGAAGATAAGGCCTATGGAAGTCCTGAGAATTGAGTAGTGGAGGCGAGGTTTATGAGACCAGGTCAAGGCCCTCACTAAGCCTGAAATCAACCCTATACTTAACACCCAACTCCTCACCCTCAAGAAGCCCCCCGAACAGCCTCTGCGGTGTTGCGTCGGTTATTCTAACCTTAACGAAGGCGCCTATGTAGGCTTTCCTAACGGCTATTGGTTTGTAATTGTATGAACGAACAACGTAATTCTCACCCTTAAAATCAATCTCACTGACTATACCCCACAACTCCCTACCAATAAATAACCTATTCCTCTCGAAAGCAACCCTACTAAACACCTCAGTGGCTATCTTACTTCTCTCCTTCTTAACCTGCTCAGGCACCTGCTCCATGTACGCGGCTTCTGTGAATGGTCTACGGCTATACCTGGCCAGGTTAACCTTATCTATACCCAACTCCTCAATCAACTTAACACTAGCCCAGAAATCCTCATCGGTCTCCCCTGGGAAACCAACTATGATGTCTGTGGCTATTGTGGCGTCCGGTATTGTGGTTCTAATTTTCCTAACAATGTCCCTGAACAATTCAACGGAGTACTTCCTCCTCATAAGCATCAGCACACGATCACTACCACTCTGGACTGGTATGTGGAAGAACCTGTAAACTCTCCAATCACCCTTAACAACATCTATGAGCCTATCAATAATTTTACTAAGTTCTAGGGGTTCCATCATACCCAACCTCACCATGTACCTACCATCAACACTCCTCAACAACTCCTCAAGTAGGTCAACCAGGTCATACCCCCTATCGCGGCCGTAAGCACTGATTTCCTGACCTGTTAGGTATATTTCACGGGCACCCCTACTTACGGCATCCCTAACAGCCCTGATTATGTCATCCTTACCATAACTCCTCACTCTACCAAACCCCATCCTACCAATCTTAGTAACACAAAAGCTACAATTTCCTAAACAACCAACCTGAATGGGCACCACGTACCTATGACCATGAAGCTCGGGGTAGTAGGTAGGTAGGTACGTCATTGGTCTGTCATCGAATACGTACATATCCAAATCCCCATTGACTACCCTATCTATCAACTCTACGCCGTGCGACGCCACGAGGATGGCGTTAGGTACTACGTCCTTAATGGTGGCCGGCCTAACCCTAGTTAGGCAACCGGCAACAACCACCTTCTTGTTAGGATACTCCTTACCCAATTTACCCAGTAATTTCAACTCATTCCTCTCGGCCTCCTCCCTGACGGCGCATGTATTTACGATAATCACATCGGCTAAGTCGATATCCTCAACGTACTCCCAACCCAACGCCTTAAGCCTACTAATCATTATATCACTATCAGCCTTATTTAACCAACATCCAAAGGTGATCACGCTAAATCTACTGACCATAAACAATCATTAGTGGAGAGTAACGACCTTATAAACCTAAACGCGTGTGACATTACTTTTTAAAGGGGTTACTAACCACTTGTGTGGGTGAACGGTAATACTGCTGATACTGCATATAATATTAGCCGTACTCAGCATGGATCCGAAGATGCCCATATCCGTGAACAACATCACCTGGTACTACGGAACCTACGCGGAAATTATTAATAATAATACCAGTATTTATAATGGGGTTGGTATAAATGCCACGGTATCAATAAGCACCACAAACAATTTACAAATCCCAATAAACGCAACATACACGCTCAACGTGGGTAGTAGCACGGAGACGATTACGGAAACCCTGCAACCCGGCGTTAATATTGTAAATATGACGGCGCCAGCATTAGGCCAGGGTGTCTATAATGCATCCCTAACCATATCAGCTGTCGGTTACTCATTGACGTACTACTTCACGGTATCCTACCTAACACCGGGGATTGTGATAAGCACGACAATTACTAAGCTCTATAGTGGATTGCCACAGCAGGTGGTTATAAG
>NZ_LCWN02000012.1:0-41418 GCF_002078205.2 Vulcanisaeta sp. EB80 | reverse complement strand
CGGTTTGTTTTAGGCTTTTATTTTTCCCCGTCTCTTTTTCCCTGTGTCTTGGTCCTGGGCTAAGCATAGGGTTCATTGGGATAATACAACACCACCTAAAACAGGAAACCATCGAGAAACTACCGAAGGTAACACTGGCGTGAAGGCATACAGAGAACACAACCACGCCCTGGAAACCCACACCCACGGGAAACAAAAACAGAAACAAAATTCGGGACCCAACCCCGCACATGGGTTTGGACACGAAACCAGGGCCCACACCGGCCCATTCTCCGACCAGCACTCCCCTAAACGTGCCCACCCCGGCTTAGGGGTAAGCCCCGTGTACGGGTCCGCTCCCTCCCGGGCCTAACCCGGTTCGCCGGGTTCCGCAGACGATCAGCCCTACGGCTGGCCATCTGCGGCGTGGGCACCCTAGGGGACTGGTCTTCATCGAGGTGCCGGTGCTCCCTGGCTCCGTGTCCAAACCCATGTGCGGGTTTCGGCCTCCGAACCCATCGGCCTGGGTGTTACCCAGGGGAGAGCTGGGTGTGCTCTCCAGGCCCGGTCCCGGCTTAATTAACTGTGTTTTGGAAATAAATTTTTCTAAATTGTGGTGGGCAGTAGGTTTATTTGCATGTTATATGCTAATTACTCAATGGGTAATACTGCTGTTGAAGGTTTTGTTAGGTCGTTGATTGGTGGTGCGGTTGGGGATGAGGTTATTAAGGAGGTTGTTAGGATTGGTTATGCCGTGGTTTCCGTGGTTATCTACGGCGTTGCATCAATGATGAGGGGTGGTAATGGTATTAGGCTCTCGATTGTGGTTTCATTATCCAAGGTTTTTAGGGCTGGTTTCATGAGGGATGTTTTTGAGGCGTTGATTGCGTCTCAGGGTGATGGTGATGATGCCGTTGATGCCGCGGGTATTGTTGCGGAGACCTTCCTGCTGAAGACGCTTTATGGTAATGAGGAGAGTTTGTCGAGGCCCTCCTTCCTTAATCCCATAGAGGTTAATCATGATGTGTATATGGCTGTTTATGAGGATGTTAGGGACTATGTTATGGGCTTTGAGGATAGGAATAACCTCGCCTTTGGGCTTCTTGGTAATGTGCTCTCCATACTACTGACGGTCATTATGCTCCTGTTAATTATAGGTATGTGCCAGGGCGTGAGGAGTAGGGGTTACCCAGACGGTGTTAGGGACTTCCTGAACTATGCATTGACGCAGAACACCCACATGGCACTCTCCGAAATGCTGAGCACATCACCTTAGGATCTTCATTATCCGTTGTCGGCTAAATGCTTTAATTCTTTAGTTGTTCATGTTTTCCGTGGTTGATGACGTCCTTGAGGCTAGGGATTACATTGCCCAATTGATAAATAAGGGTTGGTTTAGGCATGCGGTTGGCGAGCGCGGTGTTAAGCATATAATAACGCTGCTGAGGTTCGTGGACACCCACTACAGGGCGTGCTCAGTTAATGTTGACTTGGACTTCTTAATTAACTTACTCGATGAGTACTACAACACCGAGGGTAGGGTTAGGTACTTCATTAGGGAGTTGGTTAGGGTTGAGGGTGTTGATGAGTTGGCTAAGAGGTTGATGGGTACTTACCCCATGCTACCACCCGATGTGAGGGATTTTGTGGATAATGTATTGAAATCATTACCCTCAGATGCGAAGCCAAGCGATATGGTTGAGCTGATCATGAGGGAATTAACGAAGGAGCTTGAGGATTTTAGGGAGAGGCTTGTGTCCCTTGTTAATACCGCTAAATCACAGTGCCCTAACCAAGCTTATAACCAAACCTCCTAACCAACTCCCTACGCTCCCTAATGTCCGCATCGCCCTCAACACCAAGTGGTGAGTGACCATCAACGACCCCTACAACACCCCTACGCTCAGGCGCTATCTCAGCCACAATGACCGAGAGAGGGTTTGCGGTGGCTGCGTGTATGTTAACCACCTCGACAACATGCTTTAGGGCGTTGAGCACGTTTATTGGCCATGCATTCCTTAGGTAAATAACGAACGTGTGCCCAGCACCGATCCTCCTACACAAATCAATGGCTAACCTCCTCAGCTCCTCATCATTACCCTCATGCCTAACCAACCTCTTGCCCGAGGCCTCGCAAAACGCGAGCCCAAATTTTATGCCTGGCACTGAGTTTACGAGGGCTTCGTACACGTCCTCGAGGGTTTTTATGAAGTGGCTGTGGCCTATGATTACGTTCGTACCCTCGGGTATTGGTACGTCTATTACCTCGAACTTAATACCCTGAGACATTGTGATTAGACACAGGCTGGTCCTTTAAGCATTACCATCACGCTACATAATTGTTAGGCTCAGTAAAATTATCCATGGAGCCCCTTAATCACGTAGGTTAAGGTTTCGAGCATCTCCCTAGGTGTGTAACCCTTCTTGGTCCTCCTCAACCTGAGCCTATTCTCGCCATACACTATCCTTATGCTCTTACCCGTGATTTTTATCGTCACGGTCTTCATAAGGTCGACATACGGCTCATATATGAGCTCCTTACCGTTATACACATATCTACCGAGGAATGTGTAGTAATTGGTGTCTGTGATCTTTATAACCCTACTTATTATTGGTGAAAAGGCAAAGAGTAGTTTCTCGAACTTCTCATCATCGAGTTTCACGTATTTATGATCCCTAATCATCACGGAAAACCTGGTACCGCTGACAGCTTGAATTACAAATAGGCCCTTAGGACCAGTTATACTGAGCGAGCGTATTCCATGGCCCTTCGTGAATGACATCAAGCCGGTGAGGATAGCCATGTTATCTAGCCTCTAGCGGTGTTCCATCGGCAGGGCATTTATAGAAGGTCTTCTTTGCGCATGTTGGGCAGTAGATTGCGTGGCATTTCGGGCACACGTAATAATCATCGTACCTATAAATCCTTTTACCGCACCTCCAGCATCTGCCAAGCATTAATGTCTTAGGTACGTACACAACCCGTCTTGAAGTCAAGGTGCTTTTAAAGTCTTACGCTAATACTGGCAAAGCAATAGTAATCCCGCGGAGACAGGATGGCGTAAACCCAACCTGCCACTATACCTTATTCGACTACCTCTAAGGAGAATCGTGCCTATGGCCTAAGGACCTTGTGCTGCGTTTACCCACCTCACCCAACTCTAGGGGATTGGATTCGTCGTCACCATAAGCATGAGTACCAGTGTTAATGGCACAGGCACCATAAACTTAACCGATGGATTTAGTGTTAGGTCGCTGAGTAGTGATGATAGGATGGCGAGGGATAGGCTTATTATGTACGCTGTGATCATTAATGGAGCCAATACCGTATTCATGCTTGGTATCACGAGGCCCACCAATGAGTATTGGGCGTTTTCAATTACTGAGCTGAGCATTGAAACCACGAACCTGCTTACATACGAAATTCCGGCAAATATGAATGGCAATGAGTAATTGAGTATCTGCAGCGACCTTGCGTTATAATTAATGCCCATTAACAGGGCTTTTACATCCAGGAATACCCTAACTAGTTTGTCTAATGCCTTAGATGGTGAACCAAGGCTCGATATTTCCCTCAGAATCCCGATCGCGTACTTCATCACCCATGAACCGTCTATGTTATAATTATTAAACTGGGTGGCTTTGCGTAGGTAATTAATCAAGAGGCTTGGGTATTGATTACCTAAAACCCTCTCTAGTGCCGCTCCCATGCTCACACCTGCCTTAACCATCTCTGAGACGTCGCGCATTAGGTCGGGTAATGATAATATGGAGTTTTTCATCTCATCAACGCCTCTCGTCACTAGGACGGAGAATAGTACGGGGGGTAGCGCAAGCGCTATCATTCCGTAGACCCCATAGTACAGCATCAATAACACGCTGATTATTACAGAGACTCCCAGCACCACGGTCATCCACCTGTCGTGTTTAATGCTGATTCGTATTATGTACGGTATTGATGCGTAAACCCTCAGTATTAGTGCTGGTATCACGAGGGCTATGGAGGGCAATATGTACATCAATGCCCCACTCACGCCCAACACAGTCACTATTATCATGAAAAGCACCATTATCACTATCGATGACGTAACCGCAAGAACAGCATCTATTATCTGCCTCGATAAGGCCGATAACCTACTGCTGAGCATTGATAGGTATGTGCCCTCAACATTACTAACGTAATTAACAACATCACCGCTATAACTCCACACGGACACGTAACCATTAATGAACCTCTGAAACTCGAGGCTTGGGTGAACCCTAGCCCTCAACTGCATAGCCTTCGTTATCGAGTTTGTGGTTAGAGCGTACCTGTTAATTATCGACCACTCCCTGCTAATCCACCTAAGACCAACTTTACCGCTTATCTCGAAGGCATGTGTTATGTTGCCACCAACATCGTGAACCACGTCCAGGAGAACCGTGAAAAACGGCAACTCCCACTCAACATTGCTCCTAACCGTATCTACAGAGTACTCAGCCCAAATTATAGTTAGCGAAATCGGTAATGCCGGAGCCACCGCAAGAATTGCTGTTAGGAGTAATGATTTCGTTAATACATACGCCACCGCCGGCATTACTAGTAAGGCATACGTAATTCCCTCCACGTACTTGGATATGGCATTTGTATCCCACGAGTAACCACCAGCCACAGCCTTATTATTCAGGTATTCCCTGAGCAATTGCCCCAACGTCTTCACATAACTATATGCCTCAATACGAGTTAAAAGGCACTCACGTTATTAACTCTCTAAGTGCCCTAACGATTAGTTGATTGATGTTAATTTCCGCGTACTTGGTGGGTATTGTGTTTGTGCAAGTTATTGATGAGACCCCTGCCTCGAACATCCTCGAATCAGCCTCATTAAGCAATAGGCAGTGCGTTGCCATTGCATGAACTCCTACGGCCCCCATGCTCTTTAGGATCTTTGTTGCCTCGATTATGGTTCCTCCAGTGGCTATTATGTCATCTATTATGAATACTTCCTTACCGGCAACATCGAGCTCCCTAGGTTTCATGGTAACCTCACCAGTTATTCTATCACGGAACTTCTCGAGATAGCTATATTGAATGCCTACGTATTCGCTGACCTTCCGAACCCTCCATAAGGAGCCAAGGTCCGGACTCAGCAGCACAACGTTCTTTGAGCCCCTCAGCCTCTCCGCGTATAACTCGAAGGGTTCCACATTCACGCAATTAACACCTGAAACCCTAAACGCCTCCGGTTTATGCACGTCCACGGTGATCACCGAGGAAACTCTTAGTGACGATAGGAGCGTCAACACTGTTGATAGGCTAACTGGCTCGCCGTCCCTGAACCTCCTGTCCTGCCTTGAGTATGGTAGGTATGGCAGGACAACGTGTATCTCCTTAATACCTGCGTCACGGGCTGCATCCACAGCCAGCATCGTCTGGAATAACCTAGTGTCTTGGTTTGGGTATGCCCTTTGTACGAGGATTAGGCCGTCATACGTCGTTATGTCGATGGGGTACCTGATGTATGACTCACCATCTGGGAACTGCTTACTCTCAAGAATCACATGAGCAAAACCTAGCGAGCTTGCTATCTCATTACCCACGTCTGAGGACCACTGAAATGATGCCACTAAATGCCTCGCCATACATGGTAAGTCATCACTGCCTATTTTAAAGAATTATTTATGGATCATCAGGTGGGGAAACCTCATACAGCCTCCTGCCCCTCGAGGTCTTTGGCGCCAACCAATCAATGAGTCTCTTTGGGTCGTTAGTCTCAACAATGAATGTTATTGGTCCAAGTGGGCTCTCATTCTTCTCGGTAACGAAGGTCAACACCCCCACATACGCGGCTTGTTTATGCAGGTGAAAGACCACTTTGTTGTCCTCAATGCCCTTCATTAGTACGGACCTCGCGCTATCTTCAATACCCTGCTCCTTAATTAGGTTGTGAACCTTAATCAATGATTTAAAGCCCTCCCCAAAGGCCACTATGTATCTCTTTCCCTCACTTTCCTCCGTCCTTAATTCATCATAGATAAACACATTACTTAACGCCCTCCTCACCTTATCCTCATCCTCTGTAGGCCTAACCTCAACCCAAACCTCAACCCTCATAGTCCCAATGTGAATAATCCAATTATTATTAAAGGTTGGTGGTCGTGGATCTTAAGCTTTAAATAAGCATGCAGAGTCTGGGTTTCGTATGAAGACGCTGTTTTTCGAGGTGTTGAATACCCTGATTAGACTTAATAACTTTGAGGTGGAGGGCGCCAGGTTGATTAGGGATGAATTGAACATAAGGGCATCACTTGATGACTTGGCTAGACAGTTTAGGAAGGAGTGGGATGATAAGTACAGCATGTTGATAAGTAAGGGTGTCTATAGGTCACTGAGGCAGTTGGCTAGGGAAACCATGATATCACTACTAAAGAAATACTCACTAAGCCTCAGCCCCACTGAGCTCGATTACTTCGGTAATGCAATATCATCACTCATCGTTGAGACGTCCGAGCTATACCCTGATGTTGTCAATGCGGTGGATAAACTATCACAGATGGGTACGCCCATGTACATACTCACGAACCTCGATAATGACATTGCTAAGAAGATACTATTGAGGAACAATCTACTGAGGTACTTTAAGGGTGTTGTTAGCTCAGACTTAACGAAGGTTGGTAAACCAGCCATCAAGATATTCCAAGCCGCACTCAATAGGGCTGGGATCGCATCAAGCGATGCCTTAATCGTGAGTGGGTTAGTTGAGGATGTAATTGGGGCTAAGTTTCTCGACCTAAAGGTTATCTTTGTTAGGAGGACATCTGATGTTCAGTTACCCGTTAAACCATTCTACGAAATAACGACACTGACACAATTACCTGAAATTCTCGAAAAGCTTGAGTAAGATTAATGCCCACCCTTAGCCCTAACGGCCTCGTGCCTCCTCTTTAGCGCCCTTTCCCTAGCCTTCTTCTTCCACTTATGGGCATGGGTCTCCCTGAGCTTCACACTCATTAATCCCCTCATCCTACGACCAGCAGGCGTTAATGCCCTAAATACTCTACCACGTTTACGCTTAATCTTAACGGCCTTAGGTAGCGCAGGTTCTGGCGGTAATACCTCACCCTTAATAACCCTATTAAGCCATTCCCTAAGCCTTTGGACATTAATATCCCAAACACTATCCCTCCTCGTGTCAACCCTAATACCCAACAACCTAGCCTCACTAACAGTTAAGCCAACAGCCTTAACCTCACCGACAGAGTAGCCCCTACCAACCCTCCACTCACTACCCAAAACACCACCACTACTAATCAGCCTCGGCTTCCTAACCAATGGGTCCGGCGGCGGAACAATCGACGGTTGTGCTGTCTGTGACATCCCACACACGTCAGCTCTGCTGGGGTTTTAAAACCTATCACTGCGAGACCCCGCATAGTGGGGCATCTCATTCTTACAGGGCGGGGGTCGATTGGTCATTCTGTGGAGTATGCCCGCACATACTCATAATCGGACCAACGGGCTCTAGCAAGACAATATTGACTATTTTATATTAACGTTACCTTCAGTAGTTTCTCTATCATTGCTTTTGGTGTGTTGTTGTGTTGGGTGTTTTGTGGTTGTTCCTCATGAGTATTGCGTGCGTCGTTAGTGCTTCCTCATTCTTGTTAAGTGCAATCCAAGCCTTAGCCCTTGTTGCATTGCTACGAACGATCTAATGAATTGTCGTGAGTGGCTTTTATTTTTGGTTGCTACTTTTTCCTGTGGATGTTGTGTAGGTCTGTGGCTGTTGAGCTTGAGGTTACTAGGGAACTCAATAAGCTACTCCACTCCATTGAGACCGCATACCTCAACATCATTCGCGAGGTCGTCGAATACGCCGTTAAGCACAATGTTACACATGCAACTCAGCTCCATGGGCTGTTCTACAGCAAGTATAGGCTGGAGTACCCAAGTCTCAACTCACAACTAATCATCCAAGCCATTAGGCAGGCAGTGCAAGTCGCCAAGTCATTCATGGAGGAGAGGAGAAAGGGCTTGGCGTATAAGCCCTATCCGGAGGTTAGGAGCGTCTCGATTAGGTTTGTTGAAACAACCTGGAATTATGAGGAGTTCGTTGGCTCTATAGCCCCGGTTAGAATTGCCATATCACTGCTCGGCGGGAGGAGGGAGGCTTGGTTGAGACCTCACAAGCGCTTCTGGCTGTTTTGGTAGAGGGTATTGAATGGAGAGGCTAAGCTGGCTAGCACGTTGATCATTAAGAGAAAGGCAAACAAGTGGTATGCAATTTTTGCCTTTGAGCTGAAGCCTAGGGTGATGAAGCCGCAGTCAATCATTTCCTTCGATATTAACGAGAACACTGTTGCCGTTGGTAAGATTAACCTACCATCCACAGCGGGCAAGGTGGCTGATTGGAATAGGCAATACTTAACACCACAGCTCTACATGATAAGGACCGACTTCGGCAAATTGGCTAGGAGGTATGGAAAGATTAGGAATGCGATTATCGAGAGACTAAAACCACACTTCATATTACCGAGCGGTAATTACGTGAATGTGACAAACACGAGGGAGTTTAGGAAGCGTGTGAGGAAGTTACGAGAAAGGGGTAGGAAGCTTGGTCGTGTCAGGCATGTGGCTAACGAACTAACAAAAACACCGGCAATAATCATAACAGAAGAGCTCGGTGAAAGGCCCCAGGATGAAATGATTTGGCGTAAACAAGGGTGAGCTTAGGCATAGGATTAAGCAAACACCATTCAAGAGCATTGAAAAGACTGTCGAAGACAAGGCACTAGAGAGGGGTTCGAAACTCGTTAGAGTCTCATCCTACAGGAACAGCAGGGTATGCCCAATTCATTTTACGAGGCTTGAGGGCACTAGTGATTGGCATACATTGCAATGCCCACTTGGGCATTACGTGCATAGGGACTACGCATCCGTGTTGAATATGACGTGGAAGACAACACCAGAGTCCTGGACCAAGGGTGTTTGGTGGAACATGAAGCGAGAAATGAACTGGAGAGAGTACGAGGACAAACACAACCCAGTCATACCACAAAATATCGTGCAATACATACACGCAGTACTAAAGACCTTCAAGGCCAGTCTAAAGCAAAGCCCCGCAGTGCTGGCCCGGGGCAAACCCATGAACCCAGCCAGAGGAGCCAATGAAGGCAGGGCGAGGAAACCTCCCAAAAAGGGAGGGGCTAGTAAGCATTCTCCCATGACCTCACAAACCCATGCCCACGGGAAACAAAGCTTAAAACGGAATATGAAACAATGTCTCGGCGCGGCCGCTGGAATTCAAACCTACGACCATATACATTAACGAAATCATTACCCCAAGCAATATTTAAAGCTTAAGATCCACGACCACCGACTTAACAGGATGATCCATACAATCATCAATGATGAACCAAATGAGGCAAAAATGCTTAATTAATGCAGGCATACCCGTTGTGGTGAATGTATAGGTTGTTTACGTACATGGCGTTGGTGCGGTACGTGGAGTTTGTACTAATAGTGCTCGATTTAGCTTACCTGGGGATCCTTAACCCATTGAATAAGTTCTTAATCGCCATACTAATGACGGCGATAGTCTACTCACTCCTTGCCGTGTCCAGCTACTCACTAACAACAAACATACTGATAACACTACTGCTTGTGCTGGCAATAACGGGAACTGATGTGGCATTGCTCGTTCTTGTTATAATGACCCCAACAATACCATCAATTGGTCTATACACCGCCTTCTTCATAAACGTTATACTAGACGTGCTAGTTATTGTGCTGAATATCGAATTAATAAGGAGATAGGACAATAACACCCCTCACTGGGTAATCACCAAGCCTACCAACAACCACAGCATCAATCAGTATCTTAATGTCAGTATTACTGACAATACCGTTGTTTATCACCTTAATCGTATTTCCCTGGATCTCAACATCCACGCCCTCCGTCAATGATTTCACATTGATTACCTCAAGCCTCATTAATGATGGGTATATTGGTATGGCTAGTTCACGGAACGCAGAAACCCTAACCCTCTTCCTCAATAGCCTAGAGACCGTGGTAACCATCCTATAGTCATTGACTACGGCCGTAAAGATTGAAAAGCCGAATATCAATATCACTATTGATATTACTAAATCAACAATCTCAAAGGCCATACATCCTCACCGCATTCCTAATCCTACTAACAGACTCCGTAACGGTTTCAGGCACAACTTTAACATTGTAAAATAACGTCATGAAACTCACATCACCATTCCACCGAGGTACGACCTGTATGTAAACATGGGGCTTTAATGATATGCCCACATTGAATCCATGTGGATTGTAAATTTCCTGTAAGATCGCGACTAATTTCTTTGTTAAATCCATGAGTTCTATTAGGAGAGATTGGTCAATCTCGTTAATTGATACGTGCTGAACTGGTGCGATTATTAGGTGTCCGTTATTGAATGGGCGAGGGTTATGAACTACTACGAATTTTTCATTCCTAATTATTGTCAATTCCTCATTATTCAACATATCGCATATTTCACACGCCATTGAGAAATCACAGTAAGTAAATGAATCCACCTGAGTTTAAAGGTTTTCACTTTATTGGTATTTTGATGTTCAATTCCCTAGCCAACTCCTTATACCTATTCCTAACGGTGACCTCGGTAACCTGGGCAGCCATCGCAACCTCCTTCTGCGTCCTAACCTCACCCCTCAATAAGGACGCTATGTAAACAGCAGCAGCTGCCAGACCTGCCGGGTCCTTACCGGCGGTTAAACCCCTCCTCTTTGCCTGCTCCAATATGTTGAGTGCCTCCCTAAGGATTTCACCGCTTAGTTTTAGTTGCTCAACAATCCTGGGGACATAGAGCTTAGGATCACTAAGCGGCAACCTAACACCCAACTCCCTAGCAATCAACCTGAAGCACCTGGCAACCTCCTTCCTACTGGCCCTTGTGTATTGACTAATCTCGTCAAGGCTCCTGGGCATCCCAATCTTCCTACAGGCCATGTGGAGGCATGCGGCTACTATGGCCTCAACACTCCTACCCCTAACCAAGCCCTTTGTTAACACTTGCTCATAAATACCCATGGCTTCATCAACGCAGGCCTTGGGTATGCCTAATTGTGAGGAGATCCTGCTTAGTTCATTCATTGCCTGTATTACGTTGCGTTCATAGCTAGTCTGAACCCTAACCCTCTGTTGCCACTTCCTATACTTCAAAATCTCAAGCTTCCTCTTGATATCAAGCTCCTTACCACTCGCATCCTTGGTCGCCCAATCAATCGTTGTAGTCAATGCCTCGCTGGTGAGCCTATTGAGTGGACCACCAGCTCTAGCCCTACTCTCCTTCTCCTCGGCCGTGAATGCCCTCCACTCAGGCCTTTGATCAATAACCCGCTCAAGCACAACCGAACCACACTTAGCACATATTACTTGTCCATTTTCGTAATCGAATATGAAGGTTGTCGATCCACAGTATGGACATACAAGCTTCTCCTCACCTTCAGACTTAAATTCAACTATCTTACCTGATACCTTTAACTTATTCAATATATTAGATCCACCTTGTTGATCCCTCCTTTCCTGTTCGGAGCTAGACATAAATATCCCCTATTAAAGCTTTTCGCATAGCCCTTAATTACTTATAAACCTTTCTCTCCGTAGAACACGATTAATGGCTTTCACGAAGCAATCTCCTAAGCTTCGCCAAGAGCCCATAAATCTGCAACTCACCACTTGAACCCCTCAGTAGCCTATAGTGATGCTCGGCGACCATATACACGGCCTTAGGTTTCAATTCCTCAGGTATTTTCAACTGCGATGTGGAGGATGTAACCTCCCTATGAATAATCTTTACAATATCAAGCGGGTCGGCGCCCTCATCACTAATCAGAGACATTACCTCCCTAACAGCTTTACTAAAATCACCAATAATTGCCTCGGTGATCAAGGCTCTAACCCTCAACGGACTAACCTTGCCCAAAGCCCTATACACAGCTTCCTCATTCACGACACCGCCAAGGCTCGCCGCCGCCTGTAGCGTATTTATTGCCTTTCTCATGTCCCCCTGGCTTATCTCCCAAATCGCCTCCAGCGCATCCTCACCAATTTTTACGCCTTCCTTTGAGGCAATCTCCCTCAACCTATTAATAACGGCGTCCTTAGGTAGAGAAGAGAACCTAAACAGTGAGCACCTCGATTGTATAGGCTCTATGATGCCAGATAGGTAGTTGGCTAGGAGTATGAACCTGACAGAGGTCGTGTACATCTCCATGATTCTCCTAAGGGCTTGCTGCGCATCTGGGGTCATGTTGTCTGCCTCGTCAAGTATCACAAGCTTGAAGGGCGCCTTAACAGTGGGTAACGTCTTTGCGAACTCCTTCACCTTCTCCCTAATCATCGCTATGCCCCTCTCGTCGCTTGCGTTGAGCTCGAGAACATTCTCACGCCAGGAGTCGCCGTAGAGCTCGTGGGCGATGGCAAGGGCCATGGTAGTCTTACCAGTACCAGGGGGTCCGAAGAATATAAGGTGTGGCAAGTCACTGAGGGCTAGGAGCTCCTTTATCCTGGTTTTTACGTGATCCTGGTCAATAATGTCATCAATCCTAGACGGCCTATACTTCTCAACCCAAAGCACCTCCTCAGAAGATGACATTATGGGAATGCATTATTAAGAGCCTTTAAATAAATTCCTTCGAGGCTTCTGAGACAACGTATTTATTATCCCTGAGTAATACCTGACCTCCTCCCTTTTTGGGAGGTTTCCTCGCCGCCACCTTCATTTTGCATCCGGTGGCGGGTCATGGGGTCGCCCCGGGCCAGCATCGCGGGGCTTTTCTCTAAGCTGGCCGTGAAAGTCTTGGGTATTGCATGTAGGTACTGTATGGTGGAGTATGGTATGGTTGTGTTTGATGATGTAAATGGACTATGGAAATAATCGTTAAGCTTCGTGAAAATAGGAACTATGTAATTCATGCAAAATCCAGCTCGGGATTAGGGCTCTTTAGAAGCTCTCTGATAAAAACAGCTCAGCCTGGTCAGATCACCCGCACAATACCTATTTAGAAAGTATTAGCATATTGCAACCACGAAATAAGCCATATGTTTAAGGAACTATGCAAACAAACGCTATATAACGGCATGAACGACCTGGAAAGAAGCCATGTCATTGAAGTCCTTACTCAGGCAGCCTCACAAACCCACACCCACGGAACCAAACACAAACCACGGAATACAAAACAACATCTTGGTGGGCCCAGTGGGATTCGAGCCGGAGACCTCTTATGGTTGTTGTGCCTTGGGTTTGTTTGGACGGCCTGTTGGTCCTCACGCCAGTGTTATTTTTGGTAGTTTCTCGATGACTTTTCTCGGTGCGTGTTGTTGTGTTAGGTGTTTGAATGTTGGGTCTGCGTTAACCATCTTGAACCGCAAAGTTCTAAAGCCGGGCTTATCGGTTTGAGGAATTGATTGTAGTGCCTTATAAATCTAATAGATGAAATGATTGTTGGTGTGGTTGGGTGTCTATGTAATGGCTCGGCTTATGACCTATGGAGGTGTTGATTGCAGCTTATTGAGCCACGCCCATCGAGTATGTATGGAATCAGAATTGTGTGGCGGCTAAAGCAATGGGGGTGAGGAAATGCCTAGGTGATTGGCATGCCACCACAAACCACAACCAATGAAACAAGGAAACCACTACGTAGGTCCATTGCCGTCGAGCTCGAGACCACTAAGGAACTCAACAAGCTACTTTATTCTGTCGAGACTGCGTATCTCAGCATTGTTCGTGAGGTCGTTGAGTACGCCGTTAAGAACAATGTTACAAATGCAACTCAGCTCCATGGGTTGTTCTACAGCAGGTATAGGCTGGAGTATCAGGGCTTGCACTCCCACATAATAATCCAAGCCATTAGGCAGGCATCTGAAATCGCGAAGTCATTCCTTAGAAGAAAAAGAAAGGGCTTGGTGGATAAGCCCTACCCTGAGGTTAAGGCTGTGTCCATTAGGTTCACCGAAATGGCTTGGAGTTATGACCAATTCATCAAATCAATAGCCCCAGTCAGGCTTGAGCTTTCCCTACTTGGTGAGAGGAGGGAGGTTTGGATAAAGCCTCACAAGCGCTTCTGGCTGTTTTGGTGGAAGGTACTAATTGGAGAGGCTAGATTGGCTAGCACATTAATCATTAAGAGGAGGATGAATAAGTGGTATGCCATATTCATCTTCAAGCTGAAGCCCAAGGAGGAGGAACCAAAATCAATCATCTCCTTCGACATCAACGAGAACACGGTAGCCGTTGGTAGGATTGACATCGAAACCACCGTGGGCAAGGTGGCTGATTGGAATAGGCAGTACTTAACGCCAGAACTGTATACCATAAGGACTGATTTTGGTAGGTTGGCTAGGAGGTATGAGAGGGTTAGGAACGCAATCATTGAGAGACTAAAACCACACTTCACATTACCAAGTGGCAAGTTCTCGAATGTCACGGACACAAGGGAGTTTAGGAAGCGTGTGAAGCACCTAAGGGAGGGGGTTAGGAAGGTTGGTAGGGTTAGGCATGTGGCTAATGAACTAACAAGGACACCATCAATCATAATCACCGAAGAACTTGGTGAGAACCCGCAGGAATCGATGATTGATGGAATTGAGAAAGACGAGTTGAGGCATAGGATTAAACAAACACCGTTCAAGGCTTTGGAGGAAGCCGTTGAGGGTAAGGCTTTGGAGAGGGGTTCGAAGATATTCCACGTATCATCATACAGAAACAGTAGGGTATGCCCAGTTCACTTTGTTAGGCTTGTGGAGACCAACGACTGGCACGTTCTTTACTGCCCAAGGGGTCACTATGTAGATAGGGACTATGCCTCCGTACTCAATATGGCTTGGAAGCTAACACCAGAGTCCTGGACCAAGTGTGTTTGGTGGGACTTGAGGAAAAGGATGGGCTGGAGAGAGCACGAGGAAAAATCAAACCCACTAATACCATACCCCATCGTGCACCATCTATACGCCACACTCAGGGAATTCATGGCCAGCTTAGAGAAAAGCCCCGCGGTGCTGGCCCGGGGCAAACCCATGAACCCAGCCGGAGGGGCCGATGAAGGCTGGGCGAGGAAACCACCCACGCCCCCACAGGGCAGGGAGGAGGTCAGCCAGTAGGTTCCTAATAACCTCTTTCGTGGTGACCACTTCTCTATTCGCTGACTCATCCCTAAGAAGAACAACCTTACCATTGTCAATCAGCCGCTTAAGGAGTCTCTTAGCCATTACATCCCTAGTATCCAGGAATAAGTTATCACTTATTGCCTTAATCAAACCCCTGCCTCCCTGCGGTGATTCGTGATAAGCCACAGCCTTGCTACGACCCTGACTACGCAATTCCCCGATTTCCTCCTTAATTAGATCCAGTTCGCCCTCTATCGATTCTAATCTCTCAAGAACCTCCTTAAGGAGCCTTATGCACTCGTTGTACTGTGAACTCATTATTGATTAATTACTATGAAATTGGTTAATAAGGTTGTGGCTACAGTGATGAGTGAATCTCAACAATATCCCCATCATTAAGGATGTAATTGATACCAACCCTCTTAACACCCGCTGGAAAACTATCAATTCTCCAAACCCTTGCGTACCTAAAGCCCTCGTAAAACCTACTGTGTATTCGCTTTGCAAGATCACCAACAGTAGAGCCTCTCTTTAAAACGAAGGGCTTTGATGAGTAGGTGTCGGAATCAGGCTCCTTCGTATAAACCCTTATTAGATCCATAACCTTAAGTAATGATTCACCAAGGGTCTTGGAATCTATTTTACAGTTCTTTAGGGATGCCGTTAAGGTGATGATCTCATTACCTAACTTACCAACAATAGCCCTTACATAATCATTGTCTGCTAGGTCGACCTTATTAACAATAACTATGGATGGTTTATAAACCGTCTCCTTAAATATGGATTCCTCAACATCGTCTATCGATGCCTCCCCGTTTATCGTCACCAACGCATTGTTGATGCCGTAACTAACAAGTAGCTTCTTCACGTCCTCGGCAGTACCATTAACGAGCTTACCAATTACCTGAATACCACCCCCAGGCCTCCTCTCTATGGTTACGAAACCCCTCGGCTTAATTATGTAAATGCCATTCTCCCTAAGTAGATTCTTTATAGCCTCATATTGAACCTCCACATCCCTACTTGCATCAAGGATAAGAATTACACTATCGGAGTTCCTAATCATTGATAAGGTTAGTGAGTTCTGGTCCGAGTCGGGGTTCTCCACATTTAATGATGGCAACTTTATTAATTGAAAGTATACATTGTCGTGAATAAACATGCCCGGTACCGGCTCAATTGATGAGTAGGGTATGTCGTCAGGCTCGATCTTAGCATTCGTAAGGCACCTCAACAGGCTTGACTTGCCGGAGGACGGTGGGCCAATAACAACCACCTGCGCATCACCACCCTTCTCGACATAGAAGCTAGCTCCACCGCCAGACCTGAGCGATCTCTCCTTAACCCTCCTCTCCTCAATCTCCCTACGTAGTTGCGCCATCCTCCTCCTAGCCCAGTGAACCAGGTTCTCGGTTCCCTTATGCTTAGGCACGGCGCTCAGGAACTCCTCTAGGGCCCTCAGTTTCTCCTCAGGTGTTTTGGCCTCCATTACCTTGAGCCACTTGGCCTTAGCCTCTGGCGGTAAGTTAGCCGGCATTACTATACTGTATAAAAAGAACCATCTATTTAAGATTAATAACCGAGACCCTAAACATCCTCAATGCCCTTATCCGTGATCCTAAACATGGCACTGGCCTTGAAGGGAAGCCTTGGTGAGTCCAGGACCTCCATAACCTTAACATCCTCCCTGGACTTCCTGAGAAATAACCTATGCGTAACTGCGTGGGCTAGCACATTACCACCAGCCGGCCTCTTAACCTCAATATACCCCATTGGCACATCGAGGACTTGGTTCGTCAGTACAACATATACGTTGTAAACCTTGGCAATCCTCATGAGCCAATCAAGGATGTAATTAAGCCTCTGCTGCCTCTCGGCAAGCCTCTCCCTACCCTTAAACTCAGCCCTATAGAGGGCTATGATTGAATCCACAACTATTAACTTAACATTGGCCTGCTCCACCAACCTAACAACATCGAACTTAATCCTATCCTCCAGATCAACCGCGTTAATGACCTTGATGACGTATATGTTGTCTAATGCCTCGTTGGGGTCTAGATCGAACCTCTGGGCAATGCTCGAAATCCTACTCGGCGAGAAGGCCTCCTCAGTATCCAGGTAAATGGCCGCACCGCCAACGCCACCCCTGTCCTGGCCGAGTTGAACGGTAACCGATAGTTGGTGACAAAGTTGGGTCTTCCCGGTACCGAACTCGCCTGCGAATTCGTAAATAGCCTTAGGTTCAAGACCACCCTGCAATAACTCATCAATGGATCTAACGTTCGTCTTTAACCTAACAATGCTCTCGAAGTTCTTTGCCAAATCCGTAGCCCTGGCAACCCTATTACTGCCAAATACCACGTCCCTAGCGGACCTCAGTATTTTCTCAACCCTGTCCGGTGTCATGTCCGTTAGCTCAATAAGCTCCTCAGGGTTGAAGAGGGCTAGGTGCTTAATACTTAGGATACCCTTGCTCTTCAGCAACTGCGCTGTCTTTGGACCAATCCCCTCCAGATCCTCTAAGTCGACGACGCCCTGACCCATAAATCCTCAACTCCATAAATCATAACCAACAATAAATAGGTATTTGTTAAAATTCGTTAAGAAATAAAAGGAGTAAATGGTATCGCCTATTCGTGACAGGTCTCGCGGAAGTTATTGGCGAATTATTCCTGGTGATAAATAAACGGCAAGCCTCGCCCCTTCTGGGGCGGGGTGGGTTTTTAAGCTCAAGGCTATTTTCTCTTTTGGTGCCCTCCCTCGGTGAATTCTTTCAAGATGGGGAGCGGGGGCCGACTTCTCCCGCAATACCGGGGGAGGGTGTTTATCCTGTCGAGTACAGGAATAGGAGAACGATCATTGTTCGTTTACTTCCCAATGGTGCTCAGGAGAGGAAGCTGAAGAGGTTAGCAAACATCTCAGCCAAGCTGTGGAATGAATTAAACTACGAGAGGAGGCAACAGTTCTTTCGCAATGAAGGGATTGATTTCAGGGGTACGTGGGATAAGTATTACGAGAAGTATAGGGGTGTGCTTGGTGTTAATGCTCAAGCGGTTATGCAGAAGAACAATGAGGATTGGAACTCCTTCTTCTCATTACTGAGGTTGAAGAAGGAAGGAAAACTACCGCCACACATGAAGCGTGTTTCTCCGCCCGGCTATTGGAAGGATAAGGAAACTGGAAGGAGGAGGCTGATAATTGTTGTTAGGCAGGATAGGTATGTTGTTGATGTAGAAAGGCGCATCATCATCCTAAAGGACTTCAACATGGAGATAAGGTTCGTTGGTAGGCTTAGGTGGTATGGCAAGCAGGGTAGGCTTGAGATAATCTATGACGATACTAGGAATGCTTGGTATGCACACATACCTGTGGAGGTTGGTGTTGAGGAGGCGAGGACTGGTAAGAGGAGTAAGCACATTGTGAAGGGAGGGGGGGGGTGATTCAAATTGAATCACCTAAAGGCAATAAGGTCGCATCTATAGACTTGGGTATCAATAACCTGGCTAGCGTTGTTGTGAGTGACGGTACCTGGCTCCTTTACAAGGGTGTTAGGGCTAAGGAGGATTTCTTCTACATGCAGAGGCTAATCTCAAGAATTCAATCCCTAAGGGATACCCTCAAGGACAAACTTTTGGATGATGCTATTGATGAGTTGAACCACGAGGTGAGGAGGCTATTTAGTAAACTAATGAGGAGGTTACTCCACCTGTATAGAAACTTCGCAAAACACCTAATTGAACAGCTTCATGAACTCGGCGTTTCAACAATCTACCTAGGCTATCCACTCAACATCGCTCAAGATAAAGGCAATAAATTCACGGTAAACATGTGGTCATACCGTAAACTCATGGAAGCCATTGAATTAAAAGCACAGGAGTACGGCATTAGGGTGTTCGAGGTTGTTGAGTACAACACCTCAAAGTATTGTGCTTATCACAATGTCGAGGTAAAGAGAAAACCAAGGGGAGTAGTGCACTGCCCATTTGGGCATAAGCTCCACTCAGACCTAAACGGCGCACTAAACATAATGAGGAAGGCAACAGGCAAAATACCACAAACAATCAAGAAGCCACTCTCCTTTATTGCAGACCACAACAAAGTAGCACCCACAAAGCGGTGTAACACCCAAGACCCCAACAAAACCCCGCCCAAAAGGCGGGGAAGAGGTCAGATTCCCAATAACAATGGTTATTGGTTATTACCTTAAGGCGTGGGTAAAGACCCTCGGCTTAGGCCATTACCTACAGTACGTGGTCATGGCGCTCGTGTTCACAATGTCCCTATGGGCTGGTGGTGTTGTTTCAAGCAATTACGTAATCAATATAGTGACTTACGCCGTCATATACGCCGTGACATCCATGATAGCAAGCCTAGCGGTTACAGTGCCCATAAGCGAGGTCCTAAGGATTAAGCGCATAGGGGGTAATGGGGCAGTGAGTAATAGCGATAAGGTAAGCGTTAGATTACCCGTAATCCTATTAACGGTATTGGTGATTGGTTGGTTGCTTGGTTACTACGTGAAACCACCCATACCCAGTGGGTACATTGATTCTGCAATAGTAATTGAATTGTTAGCGCTAATTCTAGTGATTGGTTTGGATATGGGTTCGTCAATTAATAGGAGATTCATCGCGCATGGCTCTCTCGGCGTTATCATAGCGTTCTCGGCAATGTTTGGTAGCGCGGTGGATGGGTTATTATTAAGCTACGTACTAGGTTTACCACCACCGGAATCCCTGGGCATATCCATGGGAATGGGGTGGTACTCATTGGTAGGTCCTCTATTAAGCGTTAAATTCGGACCAGCAATTGGCACATTGGCTTTTCTAGCGAATTTCCTTAGGGAACAGCTTACATACATTACTGTACCGCTCTTTGTAATGGGTGGCTTTAGGGATGTGGCCTTGGTATCTATCGGTGGTGCTACATCGATGGATGACACATTACCTATCTATAGGCTGTATATAGGTGAAACCGGCGGTTTCACGGCATTCGTTAGTGGTTTCGTAATAACAATGGTGCTACCAATACTACTTCCCTACATACTAATGCTTTAGTTAATAAACGCGTTAGCCCCTACCTTCATCAATATTCACATCAGTGCTCATCTCCCTAATCATGCCCACCTCCTCCTCTGTTATTCCGAGACTTGGCATGTTTATATCAACGAGTAACCTAGCCAGGGTTATCGCCGCATCCCTAATGGATATTATACCCACCACCTTCCCACCCTCATCAATAACTGGTAAATGCCTGATGTTGTGTTTAGCCATTATGTGCACAGCCTTTATTAAGCTGGCGTCCGTCTCCACGACTATGATGCTTCTCGTCATTACATCACCCACGGTTAATGAGTTTACATCCTCATTATTAGCAACAACCCTAACTAAATCCCTCTCCGTGAATACGCCAATAACCTTGCCCTCCTCATTCGTTACAATAACAGACCCTATATTTTTACCGTGCATGAGCCTCAATACGTTGAGTAGTGGCTCGTTATCCCTGACCGTCACCAGGACTTCCCTCATGATGTCCCTAACCTTAGGTATAGCCATTAGTAGTAATTCGGTTAGGGGATTTATAAGCCATAATTACCAAGTAATGTCTACGATATGAAGAGCCTAACCCACCTAAGACCTAGCGTGAAGGGCATAAACAATACACCGGCGCCACTGAAGAACTTACTGTACATTTCGTAGTAGTGAAGCCTTAGGCTTTGCACAAACGCTACGAAACCCTCGCCAAGAATTATCAGTAAGTTAAAGATTACAAGCACTGCTATGCCGGTTGGTGTTAGTAGGCCCAGTGATGCTGCCCATGCATAAGTCATCGCTGTGAACACGGCATGCATTATGGCGATTATGCCGAGTCTCATAAACGATATGGTATTGGTCAAACTTGGTATTGCGGTCTCGGCAACAATCTCAACTGATAGCTGAGCAAGGCTAAAACCGGGGACTCCTCTATACTTGGCCTTGAAATACATCATTGACGCAATTAATATTATAAGGAACGCTATAGTCGCGTAGGCCCAGTACATCATTAATCCCCTTATGGCGTTGAATACTCCGTATAGTGGTTCAAGTAGTGGTGTCTGCTCACCAATCAGTATGAAAGGTACGAAATTGGCACTGGCGAGGGCTAGTACTAAGAATAGGAAGAAGAAGAATAGTGGTACGTAGAAGCTATAAGCTAAATCTTTCTCGCCCTCCCTATAGGCATTCGTTGCCTTAAGGGCGAACGAGAGTAGTAGTACTATGATACCAACAATTATGGCTAATGTGAGTACTGCGTATACGGAATCCGTGAGTATCTCGTAGGTGTGCATCTCCGTGACGTGAACCAGCCTTAGGGGTGCTGGCAAGACCTCTATGCCGAATATAGTACCGCTCTCCACGAATGTAAAAACTATGGACCAAATACCAGCCATTAGGAAGATCAAGCCCCACTCTGAGTACTTACCTCCAAATATTGACCTGAGGAATGAATTTGGGCCCTTATACCTTGATTTATACAGTGAGTAGCCGAAGAGCGATAGGATCAATCCGTGACCCAGGTCTGGGTACATCCAGCCGTAGAATACTGAGAATAGTATGAATGTCAGGGGCACTGGGCTTATTTCCGTGTACTTGGGCACGCCGTACATGTAGGTTATCTTCTTAAACGCGTCAACGGGCTTTGGGTACTCCTCAAGCGTTGGTGCCTTTTCTGGATCTATCTCCTTAACGTAAGCCACCTTACTCTCCTTCCTAACCTTCGCATCCACCGCAAGCCTCGTTAATAATGAGGCAAGCATATCATCAAACTTCTCCGAGAGACTCTCCTTAACGTAACCGGCTATCGTCACTACATCACCACTGACCTTATCAATACCCTCAATCCCATACGTGGATACCTCATTGAAGTCCTTTATGAATTCCTCATACTCCTTCTCCAAATCCCTCAACCTAGCCCTTAAATCCACAAGCTCCCTCCCAGTTAATTCGTAGGCTGACTTAACATTGACTAGGTAGTCCTGGCTTATCTCATAAACCTCACCACCTAGTGTCGACTTATCGAGGTTGCTTGGCGGCTCTATTAGTGCCAGTATTGATAAGTCTGTACCCTCAATATCACGCCTAACATACATTAACCCCCTAACTGCTGTCTCATTAATCCCCCTAATAACGAAGACCCTACTCTTCAACCTACTGAGTCCCCCGAGCTCAAGCCCAGTTTTAACCATGTACTCAAGCGCCGCGTGAACTGCCTCAAGCTCCCTAATCCTACTCCTCATCTCATTCATAGAGCTGAGCATCTGCGATACCCTATCACCAACCTCCTTACCCTCGGGTATTGCCGAATCCGTGTACTGCCTAACAATGCTTGTAACCGCCTCTGAAAGATCAATTATTGAATAAGCCCTATCACTAACCTTAACTAAAAACTCGCGAAATTCTCGCTCCGACTTAACCAACTTACCCTCAAGCTCGGCCAATCTTTCCTTGACGGACTTCAGGTCAAGACCTGTGGGTAGCTCAAGGGGTGTTGCGTTGAAGAGCTTATACACGTTAAGTAGACCCTGTCTTGCCCATTCAGGATATATGACTAATGCATAGAACCTATCCTGAACCTTTATAGGTATGGTTTCGGACCCATAACTAGCCACTGCACTCTTGAATTCGTTGAAGTCCTCCTCGCTTAACGGCACAATATCTATCGAGAAATGCCTGAGTCTCTCCACAATAACCTCACCTGCCGTTGACACGACATCCGCAATACCCCTCAACCTCTCATACTCGCTCCTAACACCCTCAATGGAACTTAGATACTGCCTTATTCTCGTAAGCAAATCCTCGCCATCCTCAAGCACGTACTCAAGAAGTTCATTGAATAGGCCGATCTTAACCTCACGCGGCATTTGTGGCGGTGGTATTGAGTACTGCGACATCACTCTACCCAATTCCCTGGACATGTCCTCAAGCTTCCTAATCCTCTCCGAGTACTTACTAGGTATCCTAGGGGCTGGTATACTACCCGGTCTTGTTATTGGCATGAACATGTTCGTATTGCCTATACTCATCAATAGGTCAAAGGCGTACTCTGAGGGCAATGCTATCTTATACTCAACAAGCCTTGCAATGGGCATTTTCGTTAGACACAAGGATAACTATAGAATTTAAGCATTATTTTCTTTGGGTAATCAACGAATCCGAGATGAGGAGATTCGAGCCTACTAATGAGGGAGTTGGCCAACGCCTTAGTATGAGTAGCTACGGGATCTACAGTATTAAGTGTTGTAAGCTTCATGCGTGTATTCTCAGGGGGTTCATAATCATGGGTTAATCGTGGGTCGAGAAAACACATTTCATAAGTGTTTTTTGTATATATTACGGCATGACTATGGTGTTTCCTGCTAAATGCTTAAAAATTCCCTGATTAATGTCGTGTTCGTGTCAATGCAGGCTAGGAGTGTTAGGGCTAGGATATACTCAATAAGGAGGGGGTCCATTGGGTATGCTAGAGATGCCATAGTCATTGTACCAGGGGTAGAAACGGTGATGGATGCGGCGAAGTTCGTTGGAGCAAGGGCTGTTTGGAGATCTAGGACTGGGGCTGAGATAATTGGTAGTGTATTGAAGGTGTGGGGTAAGCATGGTCAATTATTGGTTAGGTTTAGGAGGGGATTACCTGGTCAAGCTTTAGGTGATTATGTGGATTTAATAATGAAGTGATTAATTATTTTTAGGACTTACACGGTGGTCTTGAGGGATCAGTTATCTTATAGCCAAATAATAGGCATGTGCTGGTGTTGGCCCCGTAGTATACGCATTCTCTACAGTCATCTGGTCTACCCATTACAATCTTAACACCACTTAAGACGGTTACTGGCTGCGCTATCACTGCAGGCGTAGGTTTCTCCACAAATTCTGGTTTCTGCTGTGGTGGCTGGGTCTCAACCTTAGGTGTTTCCATAGGCGGTGGAGGAGGCAGAGGGGGCGGTGCGGGTTTTGCCTCAGGCGGTGGGGGTGGTGGGGGTTGTTGCGCCGGTGGTGGTTGTATTGGTTGTACTGTTGGTTGTTGTGGAGGCGGTGCTGCTTGTTGTGTAACTGGCGGCTGTGCTGGCGTTAGTGATGTCATTACCTCGTCCATTATGGTTTGCCTAACCGTGTCTGGCGGTGGTAATTGTCCCTCATAAACCTTCCTACCATTGATTATCAAGGCTGGCAATGATTTAACGCCATCCTGCTTCATTGACCTAACTAGGTAAACCAGGTTTTGCGGGACTTGGTTCTCGGGCATGTTCAGCGCGTTCAGCGCGGCATCAACTGCCTCTGGCTTTATCCTAATGAATGTGGCGTTGATACTCTTCTCACTACCCTTGAACTTCTCCCTGACCTCATTAACAACGCTTCTAATCGTGTTTTCATAAGCTTCATCCCTACCAACAACCATGTAAAACTTAATCATGATCGGCATGTTACCTCAATTCTTGATACTTAAAAAATTAATAAATCTTTAGTTGAATAAAGAATCAATGTTTTGCTGCAATAGCCTGCTTAACGTTATTCCCCAGTAATCTATTTAGGTAAAGCTTTCTTTCAATCACATCACCATCAGGCTTCAACTCGTATATTATCTGCGTCTCAAATGCCTTAATACTAGATGGACCGCATATCTTTAGGTGGTTGCATAATTCATTAATGAACGCCTCATTATCTAAATACTTACCCGTGCTTTGGTGGTAATTCTCGGCAATCTCAACGACCCTCTGCGGCAATATTATTGTTGCCTTACCCGAATCAACGATGTATAGACCATGGTAGCCAAGCACCATGCTATTCCTCACCCAATCCATACCCACGTCGGTTGGTGGCGACACTACCGTAACCTCAATAACACAGTTTTTAAATTCCGCGATAGATATGGGTGAGTACCTCGGGTCATAAAATGCAGCGTGTATCGCGGCGGCTACAGAATCCTCAAGCAGATTCCTCATGGGCCTTATCATACCCATACTACCCCTAAGGACTCTCTTAACCATTCCATCTGAATACATGAGCTTTTCGATAGATACGAAGACGCCGAATTTAAGCTCCGCTGTTTTTACGAGAATTGTTGGGTCGATTTCATAATCAACCTTGACACCCAGCCTCTCCAGGATCTTAGCCCTTAGGTACTTAATGAGGATTGGGTATTCCTGCTCATCTAGGGGTTTGAATAATTGCATGCGTTAGGGTATGTAAGAGATGGTTTATATGCAATGCCCCACTTAGTTGTTATGAATTATTAGTAAATTATTGCCGACGCACGAAGCCTTAAGCCTACTTAATATGTACCGCGCAATCTCTAGCTCCTTACCTATACGCATGTGGTGGCTACCAACCCAGTAAACCTTACCACAACCCGTACATAACCAAAAACTATCGTGCCTAAGCAAGACACTTCTAGGAACCTTACTCACAACAGCCTCCCTACCCACCTTAACGAGTTTCGAACCGCAGATTGGGCATAGGCTCCTATCCATGTTAATTACTAGCTGCGTACCGAGGATCAATGATGATATTGACAACCACTCCTCGTGTATTGAAGTTTCAAGTAGTAGTGTTGGTAACGACCTCTTCCTGAACAACTCCCTATCCCTAGTTATCAATAGATGATTAATGCTGAGGAGCGATTCATCGTTAAAACTCGGACTATATATCGCGTGAACGCCTAACATCCTTAACCACCTAGCTAACCAACCAAGCATTGAGTCAAGGATTGGCTCCTCGTCCACGATAGGCAAGGGTGCGCATAGGTTGAGCCTTGCGACTTCCAATTAAATCACCATAATGCCTTTCTACGAATTTCGTCCCAGGGCATTGGATTACCGTTAAACACACCCTCTATTATCGATGGACCCGGCAAGGTCTCAACCACGTTGTCCACATTAACAACCCTCGCAAGACCCGGCACCCTTCCTTTGAACTCTTCATAAATGGCCCTACCAACTTCATTCTTATCCTTACTCCCAGGTCTGATTACAACGTAATAATTAGTCAAGGCACCTATGGCTTCTGGAGGCGCCGTTATTAACCTAACCAGTGCGGTATCATTGATATGGTCAACCCTAACCCCAACTCCTAAACGAAGCTCCACATTCCTAACCCAACCCCTATTGCCATAAATCATGAAACTACCCTTACCCAAGTACTCGCCCGAGGGTGCCTTCTTAGTGACCTGCTCACCCCTTACGTAAAACACATCAAGCACCGAGAGACCCATTACCCAAGCCCTTGAGTAAGATGCGGCATACCTGGTCGCCTCAAGTAAATCCTCCTCGCTAACCTCCTCATTAGGACCCCTGAGCTTCATTATAACGGCTGCGGCGCCCGGTATGTCGGCATGTACGAATAAATCCCAGGGCTTTAGGTAATTTCTAACAATGATCTCATTCTGTGTCGCGTCTCTACCTGCAATGACGAGTTTACCGCCTGTGGTTATGAACCACCTGAACCTCTCAAACCACTCCCTAGCACCGTAAATAACACGGACAGAACTCTCCCTAACGCTCGCGCTAAGCCTCTCGCTCTCAAGTTTAAGCTCTTCAATGCGCTCCCTCAATTTATTCATAGCCTCCTCTGCGCTCTTGGCCTTACGCTCAAGTTCCTTAGCCCTGTTAAACAGTTCATTAATGACGTCACCAACATCGGCATTTAGTGGTAGTGATACAGTAATGCCGCCAATATCCAGGGTCACAACCTTATTTCTCGGGATAAAGCCCTTGACCTTAATTCCCTGGTACTCCATGCCCTTAATCAATTCCTGAAACTCATCCTTATACGAAGACCAGTAATTCCTTAGGACACCTAGTAACTCCTCAATGACGTACTTCCAATTAAGGAGTACCTCGGCCTTAGTCCTCAATTCCTCGGACCCTCTCCTAAAATTCTCGATGTTAATCATTAACTCATCAATACTCTTTTCGAGTTTTGCGATCTCACCCGTTACACTAACAAGCCTTCTCTGGCTTTCCTCCCTAATCTCAACCTCGTGGAAGTACTCATCAACAGCCTCATTAAATTTACGGAATTGCCTAACTTCATCGTACTTGATTGACAAGAACTTTATTGGGGTTACGGTTATGGGGAGGCCACTACTATAGTAAATAGTTGGCTCTAGGAACCCATTATTAATTGTATTGATTAGTTGGTTAACTACCGATAATATGGAATTAATGTCGATGGAGTTAACGGGGCTTGAGCAATCAATGGATGCCCTGGCACAAATCTCATTAGCCACCTCACCACCCAAGCCCAATCCCCTGGCAATGGCCCTACCCACTGTGTCGTAATTGCGCAATGCCGTCATAATATCGTTAATATTGCCTATGGGATTTACGAAGCTCTGCGGTGGTGGTTTATACTCAAGACCTACATTGACAACCCTATCCTTACCCCTATAACTCCTCAATACCCACTTGATCAAGCCGTCACCACCAACGTAAACCGCATTCCAGGGCTCCAATAATTCCACCACTAGGTAGCCCTCATCAAGGGTTAGCTTAACCACCCTATCAAAGTTGAGCAATTCGATTCCCCCTAACCTGGAGTCCTCAATAAGCTTCCTAAGCGGTGAAACACCCTCAGCACCGTGTTCAAGGATATAACTCGTTAACCCAAATCTGTGCGAGTTTGCTATCACGAAGTACTTCTCAGGGCCTTTCCTAAATCTAAGCAGTAGGGATTCGCCCATCCTATAGGACTTATCGAGGATTGAGCCCACCAACTCCCTTAACTCAACAACCACAGCCAGTAGATCCAGTATATTTAATGACCTCTTTTGAACGGGCATTACTTCAGTTCTAAGCCCTTCTGAGCTTAATAAACAAATTACTTCTTCATAACCGCTGATCCCTGCTCCTTCAATAAATCAATCAATTCATTTATTGACTCCCTCAACGACCTAATCTCCTTTATAAGCTCATTAACACCCTCAAACTCAACCTTAAACTTGACACCACTTGCCTCCACAGGCTCATCCTCACTCACAGTGGCACGTTTCCTAACCCTTGCCTTACCATCCTCGTCCTCATTACCAGCCAACTCCTGAAGCAACTCCTCAAGGTCTACCTTCTTCCTCCTGCCAAACATACTGATTAAAAACTTCCCAGGCAGATTAATAAGGCACTTCAACTGAGTAATACTGTGATTGGCGTAATCTATGATGATGCATACCTAGAGCATAAGCCGCCTAGGTATCACATTGAGAACCCCAGCAGAGTCTCGTCAATAATGAGCACGCTGTATCAAAGGAATATTCCCATAGAGAGGCTTGTGACGAACGTCAATGAGTGGCTGGTTAAAGTTCATGACTTAACCTACATACATCAAATAGATAGTGCTTGTGAAGGGAATTACGTGTTCATTGACGCTGATACCTACGTGAGCCCAGGCACGTGTAGGGCGGCTAGGCTAGCTGTTGGTGCCGTGATTAAGGGAATCGACAAGGTCTTGAGCGGTGAGTGGAATGCAGCCTATGCTGTGGTTAGACCTCCTGGGCATCACGTTGGTCGTTCTGGCAGGGCATTAATGGCTCCAACCCAGGGCTTCTGCATATTCAATAATGTAGCCATTGGGGCTGTGTATGCTTTAAGCAGGGGTATCGATAGGGTGGCTATTTTGGACTTCGATGTGCATCATGGTAATGGGACCCAGGAGATATTCTATAACGACCCAAGGGTCCTTTACATAAGCCTTCACCAGGACCCGGTCACCATTTTCCCTGGCACGGGATTCATCGGAGAAGTTGGGGAGGGCGAGGGCGAGGGATTCAATGTTAATGTTCCATTACCACCACTCACCGGTGATGATGCCTATCAGGACGCCTTGAGTAGGGTTGTCTGGCCAATAATTAATGAGTTCAAACCCCAATTGATCCTGGTTTCCCTAGGCTTTGATGCCCATGAACTCGAGACAATAGCGAACCTAAGGCTATCCCTAAACACCTACGCCGAGATGTTTAGGGGGTTAAGGGATTTGATAGGTATGGTTAAGGGGGTCATATTCGTACTAGAGGGTGGCTACAACTTCGAGGTGTTGAGCAGGGGATCCCGGTTATTAGTTGATATAATGAGTAATAGGGATTTCGAGATCGATGAGGAGAGTACGGTCACGGATCCTAGGGTGAAGTCTCGCGTGAATTCCGTAATAAAGGAGGTTATGGGTGTGCATAAGCAATATTGGCATATTGAATAGCTTAGGAAAGATTTAATAATCATCGCATGACCTACGTAATACGCGTGATGATGCTGGGCTGGATGAATGATGATTTCGGTTAATAGCGCTGAGTGGACTCATTCTTTTTTATATGCGGTATTGGGATTTTTGAGAAATTGAAATGTTAAGCCTAATTAACTTAAGGAGACTTATTATTGTTTGTGAGAAGGGTAGAGTTGGATTTTGTTCCTGGCCTTAGGGTTGAGTTTGTTGATAGGGATGTGGCGTTGAGGCAGGTTAGTGAATGGGCTGAGAAGGGGACTCGGTTCCCAATCGTCATTTTCGGTCCAGAGGGTTGTGGTAAGACGGCATTCCTTAAGCAAGCCGTCGAGATGCTTAGGGAGTCGGGTTATGAGGTGTTTTATATTCATCCGTTGGATGAGGTTTTTGATGCCAAGGTGTCGTTTCCCGACGTCAAGAGGGCATTCATGGATTTTGTGGAGAAGGCGCTTGCCGAGAATGCTGTTGGTAGGGTTGTTTGGGCTGTGTTCGATTTCACACGCAAGATATTGAGTATTAGGAGGTCTAGGGTCGCGGTCGTAGTCGATGATGCATTCCAAGTGATTGGTGTGGATAAGGCTGCGGCTTACGTGAAGGGATTGCTCAACATAATTGAGCACCCCGTCTATGACTATGACAGGATGGTTGTTCTCGTAGCCACAAGCGAGGGCTTGTCCAGGGAGGAGATTGGTAGGCATTCCTGGGCTGAGATCACGCCCATATGGAACATGCCCCAGGGCGGTTTTAAGCAACTTTACGAGAAATTAACTGGCCCCAAACCGCCGTTTGACGATGTTTGGAGACTCACGGGTGGAAACCCAAGGATGCTAGCCAGGCTATACCAGGCTAATTGGCATGTTGATTATGTCTTAAATAGGATCATCGATGAGAGGGGTTTATCAAGGGATTTCATAGCCAGGTGGAGGAGCTGGCTTGAGAAGGTTGTCGACGATCCTGACGTTGTCAGCGAGGTTGAGTTTCCAGGTGAGCTTAGGCATGAGCTAATTAGGAGGAATCTACTGATCTACACAATGTACTCCAGAAGGCCTTACCTTTGGATCGATGAGATGCCACCAGAGAGGGACTCTGAGATGGGCATTGGTAAATACGCGGCCTGGCATACGCCATTACATAGGGATGCGGTTAAGAAAGCCCTCGGCGAAGCTTAGGGCGTAAATTCTTAGTTCCGCGTTGATTACGACTACGAAACCCTCATTATTAGTAATCACGAGAATGGAACCTCAGTAATACCGGGGATTATGATCACTTGCCTCCAGCACCTTCACTTATGCTGGATCCTCCAATCTAAAGATGCTGATGTGTAGTTAGAGTGCCCTTACTGCCTTGTGCTAATTGTGAGTTAGTGATTTATTTCTCCTCATAGCTTACTTTGTGCGATGGGTTACCGCACAAGTAGGTATTACATAGTTTTGGTTCTGTTGTTATTGTTACTCGCTGGCATTAACGCGGTCTTGGCACAACAAATTCAACTGCCCGTGTACATACCTGCCGTTAACGTTAGCATAACAGCCTTGTCCGCAAACGGCATGCCCCTCACGAAGTACGCGATTGTCGGCATAACCTGCGCCCAATACAACGTGAGCAACATAGGCCAGATAAGTGCGGTAATACCCATACCAAGCACAGGAAGCATAACGTGCAAGGCCTACGCGTACTCCTTCGGCGTCTACTCAAGTAAGACGATAGTGCTCACAACCAATGAGAGTGGGGAGTCAATACCCGTAACCCTGGTAATACCCGTGAGTGGGTATTACGTGCCAGGCATAGGGTTTGTGCCCGTGGGTACGTTGGTGGCTATTGCCGTGGTAATCATAATAATCATAATCCTAATAACCATAGCGCTCATTGAGTACAGTAACTGGAGAAGAAAAAGATTAGCAAGACTCATTAAGCCGCCTGAGTGACCTAATGCGCAGTCATGGTCTGCGGCATAATATTGAGTGGCGGTTTGTCCAGGAGGTTCCAATCACCCAATGAGCCCTGGGTCGATAAGGCGTTATATGTGATTGATGGTAAACCAATGATTGTGAAGATCTATGAATCGCTGAAGGCGATTGTTGATTCTGCAATCATAGCCGTGAATAATGAAGATAGGGCCAAAAGGTATAGGGAGGTTGTCCCTGAGGCCAAGTACGTTATTGATAATGAGCCGTTTAAAGGTCCATTGGCAGGGATTTACTCGGGGATTAGGGCGTGTAATGATGATTACGTGGTCGTCATACCCAATGACATGCCGTTTATAACGCCAAATGCCATAGAGTTGATGGTTAAGGAGTTATCCAGCTTCGATGCTGTGACCTACATATTACCGAACGGACATATAAGTAATGCATTGATGGCCTTGAGGAGGGATGTGGCTATTCCAATCCTCAATAAACTAGCCGAATTAGGTAGGAGCAAGTCCTTCGACCTATTGAGGGGTGCGCCCAAGGTTCTATTTATGAACCCACTAACCCATGGAGTAGACGCTAAGTCTCTTGTTAATATCAACACAAGGGATGATGTAACCAACGAACCTAGGTTAGGCGAGGTTGTGGTTAGGAACGACGTCAGCATAGTTAGGGACTTTAGGATAGATGATATTACCGATCTACGCGTCAGCAAATTAATAGGCTCGCTCTGGTACACAATAGCGACTGGCGATTACATACCGGAGTTCAGGCTGTACGCAGAGTCCGGAGTACAAATGTTAGTAGCCCACGTACTGCTTGATTCGAGGAACGAGAACGTGAGAGCCTTGGGTAGGAGGATACTGGATGCGTTGGATGTGGAGAAGGCATGAAGGTACTAATAATGGCTGGGGGCAGGGGAAGTAGGATTGGTGACCCGAGTAAGCCGTTGATTAAAATCCAGGGAAAACCAATGATCGAGTACGTGATCGACGCAATAAATGGGTTGGGAGAAATAAACATAGCCACAACAAAGAACCACGAGAGGATCATTCAATGGGCCAGGTCAAACAACTACACCATAGTCCTAACTAGCGGTAGGGACTACCCAAACGACTTAATCGAGGCCTTGAGACTCACGGGCACACCAACACTGGTGCTACCCAGCGACATGCCCCTATTGAGCAAGGAATTCATAACCAAATTCCTGAGGGCAGTGGCGCACATAAGGACGCCGATGGTTACGCTCGCGGCAGTGAGGGGTTGCGAGATTGAATATACGGGCATCAGCTACATTAGGGACTTAACCATGAGCAACGGCGTAATACCATGGTCAACCCTCACCACGGCATGGACCATGGAGCTAATAAACATAAACACAAGGGAGGACCTAGAAGAAGCAACCAAACTCATCCAAAGGAGGACACAGCAACCCATTAGATAGGTTTCGTCCTCTCCTCCATATCCTCTATCAACCATACCCCATACTTACTAGCAATATCGACAGCCTTCTCCAAAGCCCTCAGACAATACAGGACGACAACAACCCTACCCTTAAACCTATCCGGCCACCTCTTCATCACCCTATCAACCCTCCCAACAAGCCTCCTGACAGCCTTCGGCCCAACCTTCACCTTAGCATCACCAATAATCGTTAACTGCTCACTCGTTCCATAAATGTCGAACTCGTACCTCCTATCAAAAAATGTCGGTCTCGTCCTAATTTCAATACCTCTCTGCTTGAGGAGGTGCTGGACGACGTGGTTGGCTTCGTCTTCGAGGCCTATTGTTAGGTTGTTGAGCATGTTCTCAATTCCTGTCAACCTCCTCTCGATCCTACCAAGCCTCTCTCCATGCTCTTTAACGATTTTTGTTAATTCCTCGATTGCCTTCGTGTTTTCCCTCGTAGCCTTTGCCAACTCTTCAACCACAGCCTCAAGCCTGGTCAACCTATCCTCAACCCCTGCCACCCTCTCCTCAAGCTTTGCCAACCTCTCCTCATGCTCCTTAACGATTTTTGTTAACTCCTCAACCGCACTCTCTAACCTCGCTAACCTCTCCTCATGAGCCTTGACCGCCTTCGTCAACTCCTCAATGGTTGTCTCAATCCTCGATAATCTATCTTCCACCTTAACAAGCCTCTCTTCATGTGCCTTGGCTAGTTTTGTTAACTCGTTAACAGCCTCAACAAGCCTATCTACGGAGGACTTGAGGTCAGCATAACCAATGAGCCCCATAACAGCCAACCTAAACTCCTCATCCTCACGAAGCAACCTCAACAACAAACCCCTCAAATCAACAGACATTGCTTCCTCCTCAAGGGTTAAATTGGGTACCACTAAATAAGTGTTTCCTTAGCTAGGTTAAACTTTAACTACATTTTTACGTAGATAATCTCACATGTGATGGTTACTTGAATCACATGGCAGTATTGGTAAATGGGCTGGTCGAACCCAAAGATTTCGAGAAGTCTTTACCCCTCAGGGTGAGGAGCTTGTTTAAATTTTCAGTAGCGTTGTGGGTGAGAGGGGCTCCTAGACTTCCTAGTCTGGGTCTGTGTAACCACCGACGTAGGCTTCTTAGGCAGCCTGTGGGGTAGGGCCATACTAGCCTTGGTCACTAGGTACTGCAGGAACGTGCTAGTGACCGCCAGCCCCAGGGAGCCGGTTAGGCGTAAGGGTAGCGAGCCGACGGCTAAGACAATACCAAAGACAATACCAAAGCAGTGGGTTATCTACAGGGCATTATCAAGGGAACTGGGATTAGTGACCATAGACACGACCCATGAGGCACCATCAGAGTCGCTGGCTAAGTTAATTAATGAATTGAGGCTGGTAAATTAAACACTAGTGTAAACCTCGATGCCCAATGTTCTGGCAGCCTCCAACCCCCTATCATCGATGAACGGTGTCACTAGGACGAGCCTCGGCTTAATACCCGTGATGGTCTCGTACAGCTTTCCGACCCTTGAGAATTCCAGTGCGTCGCCACTTGAGGCGCTTGCCTTAATCTCAATTAGTATGTGTGTTCCATCCCTAATCGCTACATCAACCTCCACCTGGGATGGATGCCCATAAACCATGCCATCCTTATCGAAGTAAACCCACTTACCAACCGTGGCGACACCCAGAATCCCCTCAACCACGCCCCTCATGGCATTCCTAAACGCCTCCTCAGACTCAACACCCCACCTAGCCCCAAGAGCCATCAACCTCCTATCAAAGGCCTTAATAGCATCCTCCACCCTCGCCAGTCTATCCTCGTGGGATCTAACGGCCTTCGTCAACTCCTCCACGGCATTCTCCAGTCTAGTTAGTCTATCTTCTACCCTGGTTAACCTGTCTTCATGTGCCTTGACTGCCTTTGTTAACTCCTCAACCGCACCCTCCAGTCTCGTTAGTCTCTCATCATGTGCCTTAACAGCCCTTGTCAATTCCTCGATGGCTGCCTCAACCCTCGATAACCTATCCTCTACCTTGGCTAGTCTTTCTTCATGAGCTTTAATAGCTCTCGTTAATTCCTCAACCGCACTCTCTAACCTCGCTAACCTCTCCTCGTGTGCCTTGGCTAGCTTCGTTAACTCATTGACAGCCTCAACAAGCCTATCAACGGAGGACTTGAGGTCGGCATAACCAATCAGACCCATAACAGCCAACCTAAACTCCTCATCCTCACGAAGCAACCTCAACAACTCAACCCTTAGGTTTGCACCCATCCCATAAATCAGCACGTAATGAGTTAATAAAGCTTAGCAATAGGATGGGGATAAACACGGAAAGGTGTAATGTTTAGGCGAGTCTCTTCACCAGCTCGCTAAGCCTACTTACGAACTTGTCGAATGTTATCTCGCCAACCCTTCCCAGGCTCTTACCTGAGTAATGACCCCAAGCCTTCTCATCCGTGAGCAACTTAGCCAATGCCTCAACAGCCTCGTCAACACCTTCGTAACCAAGCCCAACCTCGCCATTCATGGCTAGGTCACTCCAGGCACCACCACTCCTATGAACAACAACGGGCAAGCCCCTGGCCATTGCCTCGGCAACCGCGATACCCCAGTGCTCATTAATCGTCGCGTGGAGGAAGACTCTAGCCCTATCCATGGTTTCGTTTATCTCGGCCCTGGGAGCGTTCAACCTCAGGTAGACCTGGTGCTCTTCATCCAGTTCATTAATCACATTACCCTCACTAATCACCTTAACACCAAACCCAGCCCTCCTCGCCAAATCGGCAACCCTATTGACATAACCAAGTTGGGTCCTGGTAGTGGCGCCGCCGAAAATAACCAACTTAGCACTGGGAAACTCCCTAACTAGCCTAGGCATCAACTCCGTAACAACCCAGTGATAACGTTTCTCCTCACTAAAGCGACCAAGCATAACCACCAAGGGCAACCTATCACTGAGCGGCTTTGGGGAACCAACAATGGCCATGTTTGGCGGTATTGGTGGGTTAAGGACAACGGGCTCCTCACCATAGACCATCTTAACAACACCCGCGGTCCACCTGGAATTAGTCAGCACAAGGTCGGCATCCCTGAACGGATTCTCCCTCAAATACCTAGGCAACAATCTAGTGAAAACGCCCCAGTAAATATTCATTGGGAACTTACCATAACGCTCCATTATGTAAGGATCCTCACCATAGGCAAGCCCAGAACCCCTAAACCTAGGGTCAACAACCACCTCAAATGGAAAATGAACATACTCAACAATCTTCAAACCCCTAGACCTATACCCAACCAAGGGCTTATAAGCCTCCTCATCAATAAACATAACCCTAGTATCATAATTATCAAGAACCTTCTTGGCAGGCCTCCACATGTATAGACGAGTCCAGAGACCAAAGGCCTTAATGTTAACGGGCATCAACGTGTAAACCCTGAACCTGGAAATATCAATACCATACCAATCCACATACCTCCCTGGATCAAACTTAAACGTACCAGTAAGAATAGGCTCAAGACCAACACTATCCAACGCAACAGCCGCGGAAGCGCAAACAAGCTGACCACCGCCAGGCGAGCCCCAATAATGATGGCTCACTACTGAGTACGCCATACTACCGTCTAAGTCAAGAAACATAAAATATAAATGTTACTTAAAATACCTGCCTTTAAGTAAATTTTAAGGTAAAAATGCAAGTAATCTTCGTAACATGGCGAAATAAAAGACGGATGTTCGAATTCAGCGGAGGTAATACTAGAACCTCCTTTCTATACAATTTAATAAAATACGTACTCAAACCAGAAAACATAGTTGAGTATAACCTCGATGATTTAGAAACATTAACATTAAGAGGTATTGCAGGACTAGCGCACTTACTTAATACACTATCTCCCTCAATGTCAATATTTCTAAGAGAGGTTCGGTTTCAATACATTAATTGTAATAAAATCATAAGATATGTGCAAAGTTCTAATAAAGATATAGTAATAATTCTTGATCATATTAGATCAGTAATAATGATATCAAAATGCCTTGAAGACCTACTACGTTATAGGTTAAAATTTATACATATATCTCACGATTATAGCGGAGAGTTTCCATACACAACAAGGATGCTAAGTCCCCTAAATAAAAAAGCACTTAACATATTAAGCAAGATTGACCCAATAACAATAGTCGTGTCATTAAGAGACAAAATACTTTATGAAGAGAACGCAAAGTTAAGTAAGGTAATTGTATTCCCTAATATTTACCCTCCGGTTAATGAAGCCTTTAAGCCAATACGATTTCCAATATCGAAAAATAATGATGAATTAAAAATAGTGATCGTTAAACCAAACATTGATAAAAAATATGCAGAAAACATCATCAAAATAATAAAAATGCTACAGAAATATTCGGAGTATTCAATAACTATGGAAATTATTACGTCATTGAAAAACAGCTATGTAAATAATATTGTAAACATTAATAAAGAAACTAGCGAGAAAGTAAAAATAAAAACTAGTGATAGCATACCAGACAGAATAGAATATATAAAACACCTATCCCAGAACCACCTCGGATTGATAGAATTGTACGGAGGTAGAAGCAGCGGAAGCAATGTAAGAAGATACGACTACGCTATAGCATCGGTGGTGCCAGCATCATATCATTTAAATGTACAAGGCGAGTCTCTGCCTCACGAATTAGTTTTTCTAGACATCCCAGATTTAATATCTAAAATAGTTCAATTAACGCCGAATGAATTACATAAATACGGTATTGAAAACATGATATACGCGTATCAATTATATGAAAAACACCTAAATAACATTATAAATGAACTTTCAAAAATAAAGTATTAACGTTAAGATAAAAGTTCGTGACTTGGTCCATATGGGATATAAACGCCATTAATTATTAGGAAACCAATGATCCTAAGGAAAACAAAATCAAACACCTTCCTATAACTAAGTAATTTTAGTGCTTTTCACGACCTTTAGGTAATGAAAATCACGTGGATCGTTTAATAAAAGCATTTTAAGTGTTCTTTTTAATTTGGCGTTAATGAGGGCGTTAGTTTATTGGTCGTTAGGTGGTGTTGGTGGTGTTCAGAGGTTCGACGCTCTCTTGATTAAGGCGTTGAATGAGCTTGGGCTTGATGTAACCGTACTAATGCCTAGCAATGTCGATGCGAACACCCTGAGGAGATATCATGGTGTCAATTTTGATGAGTTAAGGAGTATTAAGGTGGTGAGGTATGGGGTGGTTGATTGCCATAATCAATATTGTAGCTTGCTTAACTCGTTTGTGGGTAATAACGTACTTAATGAATTAGCCCGTTACCATGACTTGTTATTCCTCGATACGTTATTTCTACGGCCATTTCGTGCAGGCACTAAGGTAGTTTTTTACCTACATGGGGCCGTAATGACCTCTAAGCCACGGCCTGTTTTTACGTTGAAGCCCCATAGGTTGTTCCTGCATGGGTTCTTAAGCCTGGGGTCTAGGTATGATATCTTAATGAGAAAGACGGCCCACGTGTATGCCAATAGCCTATTTACAGCATATTTAACCGAAAGTGCGTTGGGTGTGAGACCTGGGGTTCTTTATCCGCCCATTGATACAGAGTTAATACGTAAGTACGCTATGAGTAATAAAGAGCCTATCGTCAGTATGCTCGCTAGGTTTAGTTCGTCTAAGGGGCAAGATTTCGTAACTAGGGCCTTCAGCAGGGCTTTGTCGATATGCGGTGATGAGGAGGACCTTGAACTGGTGCTCATGGGCGCCGCCGATGACTTAGCAAGCCTATCATACGTTAAGCACCTAATGAAACTTTCCAGAGAGTTGGGTATCAGTAGGCGTGTAAGGTTTATGATTAATCCGTCCATAGACACTGTGTATAGGGTCTTGGGCAGATCCACCGCGTTCATTCACGTTAGACCCTATGAGCCATTTGGGATTGTTGTTGCCGAGGCCATGGCTGCCGGGGCAATACCCATTGTTCATAAATCCGGCGGCCCGTGGATCGATATCGTTAAGATGGGCAGGTACGGTCTTGGGTTTAGTAATGAGGAGGAGGCAGCCCTCGGTATGTGCAGGGCTATGGAAATAGCCAAAGAACTCAGGGATGCCGTGATGGAGAGAGCTCGTGAGTTCTCCTACGAAGCATTCAGGAATAGAGTTGATGCAATAGTCAAGGAATTCGGTATTTAACAAGTCTCATTAAGCTCTTACGTCATTATGCTATTCCTTTCTCAAAGTAGTATAATGCTGAAAATACGCAGTTTCTAGAAGTCTTGTGGCATAACTTCGACCTACTTAAAATCACCCAAGCCCTAAATTCCTGTCAGTAAACTCGGCATTTAAATTAATGAACATAGCGTGACTTTCTTCGTAGTATTATACCTCCTTAAGTGCTCTTCTTACTGCTTCTCTGTGTATTGGTGTTTGCCATGCTACGTCCTTACCAATGCCTAGCTCGGGGTCTTTCTCTGGTGGTGGTTGGTCTACCCAGAATACTTGCTTTCTCTCGTACATGTTGTAAACGATTAGGTTCCTCTCCACAAGCTGCCTAATCAACTCCTCGGGTACATCAGGGCTCCACAACGCCTCAGGATCATCAACAACCCTCTCAAGCCAAACCCTCCACCTAACTATGAAGTCCGGCGTTAGCCCCTTCTCCCTAATGAGTTGTGCCACCACAGCATCCTTATCCCAATTCGCCAGGTAGAGCTTGGAGAGCATCCTCGGGTTTCCACCAGTTAGTCTCCAAACATCCTCAAAGGGTGGTTTAGATCCAGGTAACTCCTCATAAAGCTGTCGAAAGCCTTCTCTAGTCATGTTCCACATTGGCATGATTATAGACCACAGATGCCTGCCGATCTCCTCCCTAGACAATCCCTCGCTTGTTGCTGCTATGGCGACTATTTTCTCGTAGTGCTCTGGTGGGTGTTCTATTAGTTCGAGCATGCCCTTGATTATGAGGGCTGCCTCCCTCTTGTCGAGGTATTGGAAGGCATCATCAACAATAACAGCCAACCTCCCCCTACCATGCTTAATGGCTTCTATTGCTAGGTCGATCACGCTCCAGGCAAGCTTGGCTAGTGCGTATTCCGAAGCGGCTTGCTTGAGTACGTTTAGGGCGTGCTGCCTCAGGCTCTCGATGCCTACCTCAACCTCGAACCTCCTCCTCATTGGGTTGAAGTAGATAACGTCGAAGCCAGCCTCCCTAAGCACCTCGACAGACTGCAACAACCAACTAGTCTTACCACAACCCTCAGGGCCGAATACCACGATTGGGAACCCCGTACCCCTCCCCGCCCATTTAATCACTTGTTGAATAGCAACATCCCTATCCACAAAATCAACATCAAGACCCGACACAAGCGAGAGCTTAATCCTCCTCACGCTTGGCTTAAGCCATGCTAAATTAATTAAGCTTAGCATTTCAGTTCCTTAAAACCTCACAATACTACCAACATTCCTAACCATGGATAGGGCATACTTAAGCTGGTACCTCCTGAACTCTGGACGACCGAACTCCCTAACGAGACCCTTGGCGAATTGGTAATGCGCCGCAGCCACAAGTAACTTAGTTGCCCTTCCAGGTGTTGATCCGTGGTGTAGGTGGTGGCTGGCTATTGTCCACGGAACCTCCTTAATACCTACTAGGTGGGCTATCACGCCAAGGAGCGTCTCATCGCTTATGAAGCCCCTTAGCCAAACATCGACACTATTCAAAGCCCTCTCGACCTTATCTAAAATCTCAGGTTCGGGAAGCTTCATTAAGACAACGACCTGTTTAGGACCTATGAAGAATACGGAGCCGCCTCTAAATAGCCCACCTATTGAGCTGTCATAGACCTTGTATGCATATAGTGGTTTTGTGTTACCGTTAATACTGAGTTCACCGGTTTTTCGACTCCTAATCAGGAAGTGCTGCGGATTCCTCTTCCACGCCTCCTCATCGAGTATTGTGTATATGGGGTGATCCCTGAGTTCGCTGTGTATCCTGGGTAGGTCCTCCGTGACCTTATTGTCGCTATCCACAACCATGACCTCACCACCCAGTGTGTGGAAGTCCCTGAGCATGGCTATCCAGGTGTTGTTCCTATTGCGCCAATTACCAAACCTAACCTCAACATTTCCAGACAAGACCCTCGCCAGGATCTCCCTCTGCTTCTCATGGTATACATTATCCACATAAACAATAGCTGCCCTCGGCTTCATAACCTCAACATTTCTCATAAAGTAGGTCTCGACCTCGTGAATCCTGTAAAATGGCAAATACGTAACCAAGTACACGCAGTGATTGCAGTTGAGTACACTTATAAAAATTACACGTGATTAAGTATAGAGATTAGCCACAGCAGGCCCTGCAACATTGCTCACCAGTTGTAGGGTTGCCGGCAACTCTACCTGTGATTAAGTAGATGCTAGCATGACATAATCCATCCCCTGCGTTCCACCTAACCTCGACCTCATAAACATTGATTATACCGTAAGTTCTCAGGAGCCTCAGTACAGCGTCTCCAATAATTATTGGCAAACAACAAGCGAGCCAGCAATCAGTAGTAATCAAACGCCAACTCCTAACCAGGGCTGTGGTGAGTATTCGAATATCGAAGAGCTCATGGTAAATGCGATCCACGGCATCGTCATCGTCAAGCACCTCGTTACTGCATGGATCTCCCTTCTCCGTTA
>NZ_LCWN02000119.1:0-3056 GCF_002078205.2 Vulcanisaeta sp. EB80 | reverse complement strand
CACCACCGTGGATACGCCAATGCCGAGTATGCCCGTGACCACGCCAGCCAATAAGTAATACCTGAGCCTAAACTCGAGTATAGCGACTGCGGTGATTAATATGAATATGGGTAACGTCCCAACCAGGTCGGTGGCACTATCTGGTAGCAATGATGCAAATAGGTAGGCGATGATGTATGTAAACCCTTTAATCACATTCTGCCTCATTTCCGTAAGAGCTTTGTTGAGTATGATTTCCGGCCTTATTATGAATACTGATGCAAAGCTTATCAGCACTATGATGAGAATCACTACTACGTATAAATAACCTATACCTAACCCACGGCGTAACCTCGCCAATAGGTACACGAAGGCTAGTGAAAGTACTAACTCTGAGATTAGGGCGTAATAGCTGGGTAGTACCGTGGCCATTATGATGCCCACAGCCACTATCATTAATACTGCAGGGTAATAGAGGAGCAATGATACGACCCTGCTCTTCACGATTATACGTACCAACGAAACCATTTATATGTATTGAGCCCCTTGATAAAGCCATCAAATTAATACAAACCGAAGGCGCCATCTAAGTCCTAGGCACATAAATTAATGGGAAACCACTTATAAATGCTGATTTAGGATTCCCATTTAACTATGGCAGGCCCGAACCATGCCCCTATTTGGATCGAGCATTCTAGTGAGGAAGGGATTATTCATGCTGTTTTAATTAATGGGGTGATCTCGATATGTGGCGATGATTCATGAAGGTAGTGATTGTGCTTCACGGCTCGAGGGATCCTGATTACATTAATGATGTGAGGAGCTTCGCTGGGAGGATCAACGTATCCTATGCCTTCGTATCCCACGCGAAACCTTTGGTTAACGAGGTAATCGGTGACGTCTATATACCCCTATTTGTCGGTTATGGCAGTGATTACGATAAGGCCGTATCTATAATCGGCTATGCATCACCACCCCTACTTGATTGGCCGGGCATTAGGGAATTCCTCATAAGCCTTGGCCCTGGGCTTTACGTGTTTCATGGCGATGACGATCCAAGATTTATTAGGGAAATAGGCAACCTGGACCTGGGTAATACCGCCTTTTTAGCAATAAAGCCAGGGCTAGCGGAATTACTGGGGAGGTACTGCCCTGATAAGGTAATACCCATCCTATTCACTAATGGCGTTATTTACAAGAGGGTGCTGGACGTTACGAAGAGTCTGTGTCCAAGTACGTACGTGGAGAGACCATTATTTGAGCTTGAGAGCTTCATTAACTATTTCATGAAATCATTGGGGTGGTTGATAAGCAATACCAAATGCCTGCGATGTTGATTTTTATGTGGCTTGCAGTTCTCGAGTATTACCTTGCGGCGATGGTCTTGGCGGTTCTCATTGACGTAGTTGTTGGCGAACCTAGAGGACCCCTATTAATGATTCATCCCGTGGTTGTCTGCGGTAAAATATTGAGTAGATTATTTAGACCAGGCGGTAGGGGTTTCGGTGTATTACTCTGGGTAATATCCGTCATACCACTCTTGGTTATTTACTATTTAATTCCCTGGGGATTATTCATGGTAAATATTGTTGTAGGCATCATTGCCTATTCATACGTGCTGAAGCTTACATTCTCGTACAGACTAATGAGGGATTATGCAAAGAGGATACTTAGGAAAATCGAACTTGGAGACCTTGAGGGGGCCAGGGCTTTAACCCAGGAGATTGTTAGGAGAAATGTTTGGGAGTTAGATAGAGAGCACTTGATATCCGCGGTGATAGAGAGCATGGCTGAATCATTCGTTGACGGATTCCTCTCACCATTATTTTACTACGCATTGCTTGGCCTACCGGGCGCATTGCTACAGAGATTGTCTAATACCATGGATTCAATGGTTGGTTATAAAGGGTGGCCCTATGAAGATGTTGGGTGGTTCTCGGCCATGATTGATACATTAATGAACTACATACCAGCTAGACTATCTACTCCCATTATAACCATGGCAGCAGCGCTCACGGGCCTTGATTGGAGGGGCAGTTTTAAGGTGGCACTTCGCGATCATGGTAAGGTGCAGAGCGTTAATTCTGGGTGGCCCATGTCATCCTTCGCCGGGGCGCTTAATGCAACACTTGAGAAGATTGGTAGGTATAGGATTAATGGAGGGGTAAGGAGGCTTGATACGGCAACCCTTAGGTCATCAATTAGGTTATTTGATGCATCTACAATCGTCGCTTTAATTGTAGTATCAGCGTTATTGACCATTAGGGTTATATTATTCCCGTTTGTCCCCTGGTTTTGAATTAATGATCAAACCTGAACTTACACCTCTCTACTTAGAGTATGAATTGTTTTTAGTATTCATGAAACCATGCATCATGTATAACCTAATTAAATAATTACTGATCATACATTTTAATTGGGCTTTATTTTTTACGTTAGGTTATTTAATGGTCCACATATAATATTTAGGAATAACCTTTTTATACTAGTGCCAGTTACCCATTTTGGTAGATTATTATGGCTTCAGTGACATCACCAAGTGAGGAGGTAACCCCAGCGGAAATCGAGAGACAACTAACCGAGAGACAACTCCAGGTTCTTCAATACCTGCTTAAAAAGGCTATGCCACTTAAGGTGTACACTGTATATGCAGACCAGGATGAACTGGCTAGGGAACTAGGCATGACCAGGCAGGCATTAAGCGTTCACCTTAAGAAGCTTAAGGACTTTGGGTTGATAAGGACTGGGCGTGAGTTTGTCGATGTTACTGATAAAGCGCTTAGGGTTCTGCGAATGAGCTCTAATGAGGCTGTTATTTTGGTGAAGGTTCAACCCAGGTATAGAACTATTATTTATGAGAAGATTAAGGAGCTCCCTGTTGAGAAGGCATACAGAGTCTCTGGTGATTATGACTTAATATTGATAACGAGGGAGGTCAACGTCAATGACATACTTAGGGTATTAAGTATGATGGAGGGCGTCGAGGATACCAAGACCTTCATATCCCTCGAAATACTCAGGGAGTAAATTAACACATTTAAATACCAACTCAGGTAAAATTATTACCTCCTTAGTCA
>NZ_LCWN02000118.1:0-3058 GCF_002078205.2 Vulcanisaeta sp. EB80 | reverse complement strand
AGGACTCTGGTGTTAGCTTCCAAGCCATGTTTGTTACTGATGCGTAGTCCCTATCCACGAGGTGTCCAAGTGGGCATTGCAATATGTGCCAATCATTGGTACTCTCAAGCTTAACAAAATGTATTGGACACACTCTGCTGTTTCTGTATGATGAGACACGGAATATTTTGGAGCCGCGCTCCAAAACCTTACCCTCAACAGCCTCCTCCAAAGCCTTGAATGGTGTCTGCTTGATCCTATGCCTGAGCTCACCCTTGCCCACGCCATTAATCATCTCGTCCTGCGGCTTCTCACCAAGATCCTCAGTTACGATTATCGCCGGAGTCTTTGTCAACTCACTAGCCACATGCCTAACCCTACCAATCTTCCTATCCCCTTCTCTCAACCTCTTCACACGCTTCCTAAACTCCCTCGTGTTCGTTATGTTCGCGTACTTACCGTTCGGTAATGTGAAGTGTGGTTTTAGCCTCTCGATGATTGCATTCCTAATCGCCTCATACCTCCTGGCTAGTCTACCAAAATCAGTCCTTATCGAGTATAACTGTGGCGTTGCGTACTGCCTATTCCAACTTGCAATCTTATCGATTGTCGCAACTATATCAATCCTACCCACTGCTACCGTGTTCTCGTTTATGTCGAAGGAAATAACTGACTGCGGCTCCTCCTCCCTGGGCTTCAGCTCAAAGACAAAAATTGCGTACCACTTGTTCAACTTGCGCTTAATCATTAGCGTTGACGCTAATTCCGCCTCCCCACTCAAAACCCTCCACCAGTAGAGCCAGAAGCGCTTGTGCAACCTCAACCAAACCTCCCTCCTCTCGCCAAGTAGTGATAGACTAAGCCTGATTGGTGCTATGGAGCGGATGAATTGCTCATAACTCCATGCCTTCTCCGTAAACCTCAATGAGACGCTCCTAACCTCCGGATAGGGCTTGCTCACAAAGCCCTTCCTTCTTCGTGTAATAAATGACTTCGCGATTTGCGATGCTTGCCTAATGGCTTGGATGGTCAATTGCGAGTTAAGGCTTGGGTACTCCAGCCTATACTTGCGGTAAAACAACCTCTGGAGTTTATTCGCACTCGTGACATTGTTCTCAACAGCGTACTCGACGACCTCACGAACAATACCAAGATACGCAGACTCTACAGAATAAAGTAGCTTAGAAACATCCTTGGGGACTTCCAGCTCAACAGCCACAGCCCTACGCAACATCCACAAGAAAACAAACAACCAAACTTAAAAGCCACTCACGACAAGAAGGGGCGAGGCTTGGCCATTTCTGTCACTCGGTGCTAAACATGGATAGGGACCTTCTAAGTAGTTTGATCTTACTACACATCCCTATATTGAGCTGTCCAGGCCCTGTCTTTCCCTTTACTGAGCAATACGTGAGTGACGAACCCATGATAATGGAGGTTGCCCTGTATATCGGGTTTCTTGGTATAACAGCCATATGAATACCAACCTTACCCATTAGGTTCAGTAGATCCATAATCTCGTCATCGTTTACTGTAAATATCTTATAAACAAGCGCCCCATGCCTCTTAGCCAACTCTATGTCGTTTAATGCCAATTTGTAGGAGTTAACGCCCTTATTAAACACGTGCCTGGAGACTATGGATCCTTCTGCCAAGCTGCCGTAGGTGTTCGGGTCCTTAGCCAATAAGGAAGCCTCTATGTCTATCAGGGCGCCTACGTCTTTACTTAATTCGAGAATCTTATACTTAATGTCCGGATCAACTGGGCGGTTACCACCCTCATCACGTTCCCTAATGGTTATTATGGTTGGGTAGTGTGATACATAGTCTTCAATGAATCTCCTAAGTGTAGGGCTTAATTCCATGTTGTCTAGATAATCAAGCCTTAGCTCCACAGCCTCGCAGGATGCTGGCAGGTACTGAAATGTTAATCGCCTAATCGGTATTGCGCATACGAGCACGGGCTTATTCAAGAGTAGTTTGCTCCATGCGCTCATTACTAGTTACTAATAATTAGAACTTAAAAGTATTAGTTTCAAGTACCTATATTAAATAGAGCATGGCCATGGATAATGTGGAGTACATAACATATGGTGGTGTGAGTATTGTTAACGCCATACCCGCGTGGTTAGGTGGAGCTGCTGCTGTAAATTTACCAGTGAGGGTTAGGGTTGCCAAGGGGTTTTGTGAACATGATGAGTTCCTCACATTCATAATCAATTATTTAAGGGATAAAATTGGCATTGATACCGACATTTGCATTCAAGTGGACAGCCAGGTGCCAAGAGCTAGTGGGTTGAAGAGTAATAGCGCCGTTGCTGTTGGTGTTGTCCATGCAATTATGAGGCTCTTGGGTAAGGACATAAACCCGGTCGACAGTGCCAGGTTGGCTGCTGCGATCACCAAGGCCCATGGCTCATCAATAACAGGGGCCTTTGATGATGCTTCAGCAGCGATATTAGGTGGGGTTGTTTTGACGGATAATAGAACAATGAACATAATCAAGCATTTGCAAGTTGGTGATTTCACCGTAGTAATAACGGGCTACAGGGAGAGTAAGAGGTTGTCAAGCATTGATAGATTAAGGGCTTTATCGGGCATTTACACATCGTTATTCAGCATAGCCCAAAGTGGCGATATATGGAGGGCAGCTACAGTAAATGGTATATTGGTTGCGGAATCCCTTGGTTATCATAAGGCCCTCGAGACCATAGGTGCCGCCCTTAGGCTTGGTGCGTTGGCCTCGGGCGTCAGCGGTAATGGACCATCCGTGTATGCCGTGTTTAAACCTGGTGAGGAGGGGCCATTTATAGATTATATAATTAATTCCTGGGGCTATTACTTAATAACAGTTTTCGTTGAACCGATTTATTCGATCTAGGTGCTCCTCCATGATTTTGAATGGCAAGCCTCGCCCTTTAGGGTGGGTCAGGTTTTTAAGGTGTTGTTCTCGTTGTTTGTTTGTGCCCTCCCTCGGTGAATTCTTTCAAGATGGGGAGCGGGGGCCGACTACTCCCGCAATACCGGGGGAGGGCGTTTATCCTGTTGAGTTCACGAATGTGAGGACTAATGTTGTTAG
>NZ_LCWN02000116.1:0-3178 GCF_002078205.2 Vulcanisaeta sp. EB80 | reverse complement strand
TCGTACCTGAACTCACAAGGTTGGGCTTGGTTATACGCAGGATTAGCGGTTTCGAGCTTGCGAATGCCATGAGAGTGCGCATTAAAAGTAGGCCTATAGCCAAGCCGCTCATACTATTGTTGCTCGTCCCACCGTTAATGATGGCCTCGGCATACATCCTGGCGGTGTTCCCAATGTTTTACCTGGCGTACTCGTTAATGGACCTACCGAGGAAGAGGTTTGTCGTAAACATGAGGTTCAATTACGAGGTCGCCCAGGACACGCGGGTGACGAGGTTCGTTGATAATACCATGCTCAAGGCGGAGGCCCTAAGCATGGTGAGCAGGATTTCCCAAGCAAACGCCCATGTGGTTATCGTGGTATGGACCAACAATGATGTACAAGAGGAAATCAAGAGTAAGGCCAGCGGTGCCTACGGCAGATTCCTCATGTTTAGGCATATTAAGTACTTCCTTAGGTATAAGGATCTCGAGAACACCGTTAGGAGGGTACAGAGGGGTGAAGAGGCATACTCAATATACATGGCCAGCACCGTTAACTTCGATAGCTCCTTTAAATGGAGATGGGTACCATCGCCACCAATAACGAAAATCCTCACGGCAACCAACGGTAAGGTCTGGTCAATGGAGCTGGACCTAACGGTCTTCACACCATTCTTCCTACGCATAGCCGAGGAGAGTGGTGGGTTGGCAATCCTGGGCAGGAGCGTTGATAATCGCGACATCTATTGGTCATTCCGTGGAGCAAGCCCGCACATACTCATAACCGGGCCAACGGGCTCCGGCAAGACAACATTGGCCATGAGTATTGTTTACCAGGTCAAAAGGAGGTTGGGTGATAAGGTCAGGGTAATAATCATAGATCCCCATGGGCATTCTAAGAGACTCATGAACCTAGTGAGGATGAGGTATGTCGATTTGGGTATGGTGAAGGTGATGAGTAGGGACGTGAGTGTCGTTATTGAGGCCATAAGGATGATGAACCCGTTATTATCCATAGGGCCTGAGGGTGCCTTACTTCGCATGGTCCTGGCGAATAGGAATGACGTGGATGGTATAGGTGATATTGTGAGGTCGCTGGATGAGTTATCGAACGACATCATACTAAGGGAGGCATACTACAACCTATACAACTCCCTGGCCCTACTAATTAATTATTATAACCACGGGGCAAGTACCGTGAGTATCGACGACTTATTGAATGGGGACATCATATTCACCATGAACAACATCACGAATGAGGAGCTCAGCAGGTACCTGGCAGCACTGATATTGCTCACCATGTTTAAGAAGGCAACCTCGGAGTGCGGGAGTCCACCATGCCCACTCAAGTACGTAGTGCTGATTGATGAGGCGCACAACATACTTGGAACCCCAAGTGAGTATAGGTTGTTGGGTGTTAACAATGTAATTAGCAGGATGGTTAGGGAGGTCAGGAAATTCGGCATAGCGCTGATCATGCTTCTACAACCACCCCTCGACGTATTGGACCCAGGGATTCTCGAGAACCTAGGCACCATTGTAATGCTATCTGGAGGTCATCAATACGTTTCCCACCTATTAAACGCGATCAGTGGTATTGATAGTGATGATGCGGATTGGCTATTAAGCGGTCAGTATAGGGCTTTAGTTATGAGGCATGGCGCGAGACCGATACGTTTGGTAAAGCTTTACGTACCGAAGGGGTTGCTGAAGGATTATGTAATAAAGGAAAAATAAAAGGTTGAATTTGAAGGGAAACACGTCAAATGCGTTAGTCAACTCGTCACGGTATCACCCCCAACCTCACCATCGGTGTAGTATGACCGGTCTGATACGAAGACCTCAAACCTACTGGCATTTAGACTTTTTACTATGTACTTAAAGGCCTCCATGGGTTTCGTGTGGCTACCGCACGTGTATACGTCCACTGTTGCGTAGCCGTACTCGGGCCATGTGTGTATTGATATGTGGCTCTCAGCCACTATCGCCACCACCGATATGCCGCCATTTATGCCAAACTTGTAGTAAAAGGTTGATACAACCAACGCGCCCGCAGCGTCAGCAGCCTCCCGAACCACCTTTGTGAGGTAGACCTCGTCTTTAAGGAGGTTTTTATCGCAGCCATATAGGTTTCCATACACGTGTACCCCATACACTAACGCACTCCTCTCCTTACCCCCCTGCCCAGGTAGGGTTTGGGTGATCATTTTCCCTATATTGTACGTTTTTTGACTAAACCGTGCCAACCCCCTATATAAACATATCCCCTCATGAAAGCAGGTATTACTCATGAATTAGCACGCATAGCCCTATAGGTCTCGTGAGGTTTTCATGTGAGGTAAACAATAAATACTTCAAGTGTGCTTTTACTGTGAATGGAGGACCTTCGTTATTTCAGGAGCGCTTACCTTGAGATAGGTAATTTCATAATGAATACTCTCAATGTAATAAATATTGAGGAGGTGTCATCATTCGTAAACCTATTAATCAATGCTTACAGGAATGATAAGAAGGTCCTCGTGGTTGGTGCTGGTAGGTCAGGGCTTGTGGGTAGGGCTTTCGCAATGAGGTTGATGCACCTAGGCTTTAAGTCCTACGTCCTCGGTGAGACTATAACGCCGAGTGTTGGTGAGGATGATGTGGTTGTTGCGATTTCGGGTAGTGGTACAACGACCATGGTTGTTGCCGCTGCCGAGGCTGCGAAGAAGATGAGGGCTAAGGTTATTGCCATAACCAGCTATAGGGACTCACCACTGGCTGGGTATGCGGATCTCGTGGTCCAGGTGCCTGGCAGAACGAAGGTTGCCAAGATGGATGATTACTTCGCAAGGCAGATACTTGGTCTTCATGAACCGCTGGCTCCGTTGGGTACGTTATTTGAGGATACGGCGATGGTGCTCCTGGACGCCGTCATAGCGGAGTTAATGTATAGGTTGAAGAAGACCGAGGATGAGATAAGGTTTAGGCATGCAAATATAGAGGTGCCCTAATTACTCACCCTCGCTCTCCATTGCCCTAACGCCCACGTTTATTAATCGCCTTATCACCCTATCAATCAACCTAACATAGACACCCTTCTGGCCAACAAAGGCGCCGAAGGCACTCTTCCTAACAGTAACCATGAGTTCAGGACCTGCGAAGTCGACATCGATTATGTGCTTGCCAATCCAACCAACGGGGTGAAGAGCCCTTATCCA
>NZ_LCWN02000117.1:0-3178 GCF_002078205.2 Vulcanisaeta sp. EB80 | reverse complement strand
TCGTACCTGAACTCACAAGGTTGGGCTTGGTTATACGCAGGATTAGCGGTTTCGAGCTTGCGAATGCCATGAGAGTGCGCATTAAAAGTAGGCCTATAGCCAAGCCGCTCATACTATTGTTGCTCGTTCCACCGTTACTGATGGCTTCGGCATACATCCTGGCGGTGTTCCCAATGTTCTACCTGGCGTACTCGTTAATGGACCTACCGAGGAAGAGGCTTGTCGTAAACATGAGGTTCAATTACGAGGTCGCCCAGGACACGCGGGTGACGAGGTTCGTTGACAATACCATGCTCAAGGCAGAGACCTTAAGCATGGTGAGCAGGATTTCCCAAGCAAACGCCCATGTGGTTATCGTGGTATGGACTAACAATGATGTGCAGGAGGAAATCAAGAGTAAGGCCAGCGGTGCCTACGGCAGATTCCTCATGTTTAGGCATATTAAGTACTTCCTTAGGTATAAGGATCTCGAGAACACCGTTAGGAGGATACAGAGAGGTGAAGAGGCATACTCAATATACCTAGCCAGCACCGTTAACTTCGATAGCTCCTTTAAATGGAGATGGGTACCATCACCATCAATAACGAAAATCCTCACGGCAAACAACGGTAAAGCCTGGTCAATGGAACTGGATCTAGCGGTCTTCACACCATTCTTCCTAAGCATAGCCGAGGAGAGTGGTGGGTTGGCAATTTTGGGCAGGAGCGTTGATAATCGCGACATTTATTGGTCATTCCGTGGAGCAAGCCCGCACATACTCATAACTGGGCCAACAGGCTCTGGCAAGACAACACTGGCCATGAGCATTGCCTACCAGGTCAAGAGGAGGTTGGGCGATAAGGTCAGGGTGGTGATCATAGATCCTCACGGACATACGAAAGTGCTCATGAACCTAATGAGGATAGGGTATGTCGACTTGGGTACGGTGAAGGTGATGAGTAGGGATGTGAGTGTCGTTGTTGAGGCCATAAGGATGATGAACCCGTTATTATCCATAGGGCCCGAGGGTGCCTTACTTCGCATGGTCCTGGCGAATAGGAATGACATGGACGGTATAGGTGATATTGTGAGGTCGCTGGATGAGTTATCGAACGATATCGTACTAAGGGAGGCATACTACAACCTATACAACTCCCTGGCCCTACTAATTAATTATTATAACCACGGGGCAAGTACCGTGAGCGTCGACGACTTATTGAATGGGGACATCATATTCACCATGAACAGCATCACGAATGAGGAGCTCAGTAGGTACCTGGCAACACTGATATTGCTCACTATGTTTAAGAAGGCAGTCTCGGAGTGCGGGAGTCCACCATGCCCCCTCAGGTACATAGTGCTGATTGATGAGGCGCACAACATACTTGGGATTCCAAGTGAGTATAGGTTGTTGGGTGTTAACAATGTAATTAGCAGGATGGTTAGGGAGGCCAGGAAATTCGGCATAGCGCTGGTCATGCTTCTACAACCACCCCTCGACATGTTGGATCCAGGGATTCTCGAGAACCTAGGCACTATTGTAATGCTATCTGGAGGTCATCAATACGTTTCCCACCTGTTAAATGTGATCAGTGGTATTGATGGTGATGATGCAAGTTGGTTATTAAGTGGTCAGTATAGGGCTTTGGTTATGAGGCATGGCGCGAGACCGATACGTTTGGTAAGGCTTTACGTACCGAAGGGGTTGCTGAAGGATTATGTAATAAAGGAAAAATAGAAGGTTGGATTTGAAGGGAAACGCGTCAAATGCGTTAGTCAACTCGTCACGGTATCACCCCCAACCTCACTATCGGTGTAGTATGACCGGTCTGATACGAAGACCTCAAACCTACTGGCATTTAGACTTTTTACTATGTACTTAAAGGCCTCCATGGGTTTCGTGTGACTACCGCACGTGTATACGTCCACTGTTGCGTAGCCGTACTCGGGCCATGTATGTATTGATATATGGCTCTCAGCCACTATCGCCACCACCGATATGCCGCCATTTATGCCAAACTTGTAGTAAAAGGTTGATACGACCAACGCACCCGCAGCGTCAGCAGCCTCCCGAACCACCTTTGTTAGGTAGACCTCGTCTTTAAGGAGGTTTTTATCGCAGCCATATAGGTTTCCATACACGTGTACCCCATACACTAACGCACTCCTCTCCTTACCCCCCTGCCCAGGTAGGGTTTGGGTGATCATTTTTCCTATATTGTACGTTTTTTGACTAAACCGTGCCGACCCCCTATATAAACATATCCCCTCATGAAAGCAGGTATTACACATGAATTAGCACGCATAGCCCTACAGATTTCGTGAGGTTTTCACGTGAGGTAAACAATAAATACTTCAAGTGTGCTTTTACTGTGAATGGAGGACCTTCGTTATTTCAGGAGCGCTTACCTTGAGATAGGGAATTTCATAATGAATACTCTCAATGTAATAAATATTGAGGAGGTATCATCATTCGTAAACCTATTAATCAATGCTTACAGGAATGATAAGAAGGTCCTAGTGGTTGGTGCTGGTAGGTCGGGGCTTGTGGGTAGGGCTTTCGCAATGAGGTTGATGCACCTAGGCTTTAAGTCCTACGTCCTCGGTGAGACTATAACGCCGAGTGTCGGTGAGGATGATGTGGTTGTTGCGATTTCGGGTAGTGGTACAACGACCATGGTTGTTGCAGCTGCCGAGGCTGCGAAGAAGATGAGGGCTAAGGTTATTGCCATAACCAGCTATAGGGACTCACCACTGGCTGGGTATGCGGATCTCGTGGTCCAGGTGCCTGGTAGAACGAAGGTTGCCAAGATGGATGATTACTTCGCAAGGCAGATACTTGGTCTTCATGAACCGCTGGCTCCGTTGGGTACATTATTTGAGGATACGGCGATGGTGCTCCTGGACGCCATCATAGCGGAGTTGATGTACAGGTTGAAGAAGACCGAGGATGAGATAAGGTTTAGGCACGCAAATATAGAGGTGCCCTAATTACTCACCCTCACTCTCCATTGCCCTAACGCCCACGTTTATTAATCGCCTTATCACCCTATCAATCAACCTAACATAGGCACCCTTCTGGCCAACAAAGGCGCCGAAGGCACTCTTCCTAACAGTAACCATGAGTTCAGGACCTGCGAAGTCGACATCGATTATGTGCTTGCCAATCCAACCAACGGGGTGAAGAGCCCTTATCCA
>NZ_LCWN02000115.1:0-3223 GCF_002078205.2 Vulcanisaeta sp. EB80 | reverse complement strand
TGTCTGAGTAAACCATCAAATCCGTCGGTAATATATTCTCAACCTCACTCACAACAGCCACTTTAAAGCCGTACGTCATAGTCTCCAGGGTTATCATGAGAGCCACGCTATATATTATCGCAAGCATCGTTAATACGGCTCTAGTCCTCCTACTACCCAAGTTCCTAAGTGATATCGTAAAAAGAGTTCTAAAGCTCATGCAGCAATTCAGCATTAACCCAAGCGCTTAAAAATGCTTCTAACGATCATCAGAAATCACCTCCATCGTCATTAATCAGGTCCGACTGTTGATCCATCATCACTACAATAAATTCTTTCTAACGACTTAAAAACATTAATTTCCGAATTCACACTTGGTAAAATAAAAATAAATACGTTAGAATTCAATGAAATTCAATAAGGTTAATTTTATTCTTACCAATAGTTAATAATAATGCTTAAATAGTGATACTCACTCTAGGTTTATCGTGCCAAAGAAGATCCTTGTCCTAGGGGGTGGTGTGGGCGGTGTTGTTGCCGCTAAAAGAATAGCGGAAAGATTGAGGGGTAGGGTTGATGCGGAAATAACAATAATAAGTGATACCGATTACTACCTACTACCACCGCTCCTTGTCAACATAGCACTGGGCGATATAGAGCCAAGCGCCGCCCAGTTGCCGCTATCGTTACTAGGCAAGAGAGGCGTTAAGTTCGTCAAGGCTAAGGTAACGAAGATAGACCCTGACAACAGGGTTGTCGAGACTGACCAGGGCAGGTTCAACTATGATTATTTACTGGCAAGTCTAGGTGTTGAGAATGATTTTAAGTCGTATAACCTTGGTGTCGGTTACCATAATTATACGCTGGAGGGTGCATTAAAACTTAGGGAGGCATTGAGATCCTTTAATGGTGGTAAGGTTGTTTTATTAGCTCCGGAGCCTATATATAGGTGTGGTGTTTATCCCTTCGAATTCGCCTGTCAGTTGGATACCTTATTTAGGAAAAGAGGTATTAGAGATAGAACAAGCATAACCCTTCTATACCCATTTAATAGACCTTTAGAACCCTTAGGCCCCGAAGCCATTAGGATATCCGAAGAAACTGCTGCTAAGAAAGGCGTTGAATGCATAAGTGGTATTAAGCCACCGATCACTGTTGATGATAAGGAGAAGGTTGTAGTACTCTCTAACGGTGAGAAGGTTAAGTATGATCTCCTTATAGTGACTCCACCAGCCAGATTGCCAAAGCCATTTGAGGGCACGCCATTGGTGGCTGAGACACCAGCAGGTAAATGGACAGCAATTAACGTATACACTGGCAGGAGCTTAAAATATGATGATGTTTACCTACCTGGTGAGCACTCAATGCCCTACGTGGGGCTCCCAACAGCCGGAGTTCCCGTTCACTTCACAGCGCTCGCGAGCGCCGCTGCAATAAGTGGCGAATTACTCGGTGAACCTGTCGACCCAGCACAAATAACCGCAATGACGTGCGCACTCGACTACGGAGATTTCGGCATGATGTTTAACTGCGATATCAAGCTCGACCTCAACAATAACAAGGCCGTGTGGGCCGGCAGCTGCTATAGTATATTAACGTCGCCACTGAGCAGGTTAATAAAGGATCTATTTTATAAAACCTGGCTAGCAACAACAATGTGAGGTGAGCAGCATGACCCAGACACAACAAGTCGAAAAGAGCCCTGACGAAAAATTGGCAGAGGCCCTAAACGTGCTTGTGGAGAACATCGACGAGATAAGGGGACTCCTTGACCAACTCATTGAGTTGAAGCGTAGCGGTGTAATTGACGCATTAATGCTTGTAGTTAATAGGTTTGAGGAGGTTCTGCAGTACTTATTCCAGGACCCCGCAATATTTAGGTTAATATCGATGCTCATCGACGGTAGTTTACAGGCAATGAATAAGCTAGATACACAGGACGTAATAAGGCTCAAGGGTATGGTGCAGGACATGGGCGGCTGCTTAGGTAAGAATGTCGATTTATCCAACGTTAAGCCCGTGGGAGGATTAATGGGTCTCTGGAGGGCTATGGGCGATAAGGACGTGCAAATGGGCCTTGGAGTAGCGCTCGCATTATTGAAGGCGCTAGGTAAGTGCGCCCAGTCCCAGCCGAAGTAATAAGTACTTAATAAACGGTTAAAGTCAAAGCTTACCTTATCCTCACTAGGGAGTAGGGTATTAATGAGATTAGTAGCATTAGTGATGACAGAACTATAGAAATCTCCATCCCATACATTGATGCCAGTAGGTACGTCATGTATGGGGCAAGGATACCACTCAATTGCCAAAACGTATTCGCGGCAGCTGTGGCCGTGGATACGAACTTCCTATCCACCGAAACCGCTATTAACGATGACTGCATTGGTGTTATTACGAACCTACCAACACCAAGTAGCACAGCAAGTATTAATGCGTAGGGCATCCTGGGCATTAGGGCTATGGCGACACCACTAAGTGAGTACACAACAATATCCATGAGGAGCATGGTCTTTGCACCGATTCTATAGGCTAAATGCCCGCTTAATGGCATTGCCACTAAACCAGCTATTGTGAATAGCGTGAAGGCTAGTGATGCGTAGGTAATCCCGAGCCCCGAGGACACCAGGTAATCATAGAGCCAGTACGCAATGACCCAGTTCATGTAGAGTATGAAGAATCCACCAACCCCTATGAGCATGACGTTCGTATTCCTAAGGGCCCCCAACGCCCTAATCACGCTCTCAGCCCTCACCTCACTCATACGCCTAAAAGCAACTAAATCCACTACACCGCTCGCCATTGTGATGAGGCTGATTACACAGAATACTAGGTTAATGGATATGCGCGCGAGTGGTGGGACTATGAGGGCTGAGATCATGAATGGCAGCGCCCATGCGATGGTGTAGATACCCATGGCCTTCTCGAGAATGTCGCTAAACAGTTCCCTGATTATCTTAACCGATGGCGCATATACAAACCCTGCGAAAAAGCCTATGGGTATGGAGAGGACTGTTTCTGTCTTCATTATTATTTGCGGTTACTCATAATTATTAGTGTTTAAGCCTTTTATGGCTATTAGGTGTGCTGATGCTGTGTGCCTGTCTAGTCCATATTTTCTCATGATTTCGTCGTGTTCTGTTGAGTTTGTTGTTCCCCTTGGGTTTACGTACTTAGTCTCTATGCCGTATAGTGGTGCCTTTAGGGCTATCCTCTCGGTGATTGTGCTTCTGAAGATTGTGACCTT
>NZ_LCWN02000011.1:0-42872 GCF_002078205.2 Vulcanisaeta sp. EB80 | reverse complement strand
TCGACCTAACCAACCAGTTCAACACGATAAAGGCATTCATGGGCAAACTAATCAACGAGACAGAGGTCTCGAAAAAGCTCATCTACCCAAACGTCACAGTGCCGAGTTACGCACTCCCGAACCCAACGCCGGTCGGCTACAGGCAGATGGAATTAAGTATTAATTGCATTAATTGGAATAATTATTCGGTAGTTGTTCCGCTGACAATCACGATTCACGGCGTAGCCGACAACCCGTGGTTTGCCTCTGTACCATTCCTCATAAGCCCAGCCGACGCCTGGATCATAAACTCACCAATTGTTGGTGATAAGCCGTTGCTCATTAATTGGTGGGACGTAGATGTGAAGGGACTACTTGGCTTCCTCGGCATACCAATAGCCAATTGGCTAGCCGAAATAGCCGTGATATACGGCTTGTTGGACGGAGCGGCCTGGTTCTTCGGACTACCAACAATACTAAGCCCAGTCTACTCAATAATGCAGGGCGTAATAATGGAATTATCGCTGGTGCTGTACCTGCAAATAAGGGCGATAGGCAGGTTAATGCAGAGGGCTGTTAGGAAAATCACGAAGTCAATAGGCACAAGGCTACAGGGCACCTACCAAGCCCTCTCAAACAAACACCCAAAACTAGCCAAGGCATTGAGTGCACCATCTAGTACTATCGGTAGTGCTAGGCGATTTCTCCACGAGCACCTTGGGTCGTGGGTAGCACACCACAGGGTTGTCAAGCAAGCCCTAGAGCGAGTCACGAGCCCAACAGCGGCGATGGCTGTGAGGATCGTTTTGAACCCATGGCACCAGGGACTAAGCGAGGTAGAGGCACGCCTAGAAAAGAAGCGTCGGTTGTACGAGTCGATGGGGCTTAGGAGGAAGGCCCGGCTGTACAGGTTCGCTGCGGGCACCACAAGGTTCGTTAGGGACTACAGCAAGATTAGGGCGTACTCCGAGAGGGGGCTACTCTTCGAGTACACAAGGCGTGAGTTGTCGAAGCTCGGCGAGGAGCCAACACAGCTCAGCCAGTCCCTAACAAAGGAGGGGGAGGGTGGCTTGGTCACGTATAGGCCCTCGCCCCAATCCATACTCCTCGATTGGCCAAGGCAGGTGAGGAGGCTAGCCCCACCCCTCGCCAGAATCACGAGGCAAGTAACCCAGGCGGAGGTGATTGTAACGCTCGAGGAACTGCTTGGGAAGAACCACCCAGCCGTGGGGCTCGTTAGGCACCACTTCGAGACCGGCAATTACGCCGCGGCAAACGCAATAGCCCTAGGCAAGGCAGTCGGCGTGAGACTCATCAAGCCCCTCCAGGCGGAGGTGCAATTAATCAAGGAGGAATTAGGCGAAATCGGGAGGGCACTCAGGAATTGGGAGGGCTTTGTGATTAAGCACATCGGTGATAAAACGGAAGTGTACATCCACGACGCAAGGCTAACCCACGCACTCGACTCGCTGGCGCGGCGTGTGGGTAAGGACCCAGCCACAGCCAGCGAAGCACTGGGCAAAGCCATTGAGAGGGTGACGGCTGTTGTCAGGGCTAACCTGACTAGGGGTGCATTGAGGGATGAGTTCCTGGGCGAGGTCGTAAGTAGGCTAAAGCCGATTAGGGAGTTCATGGAGGCGGCGAATAAGGGTGTTTTTATCAGTCTCAACCACTCAATCATCCAGAGGCTCATCGACTTCCTAGGCCCGGAGTCTGAGAGGGCGGTTAGGGAGGTGTTCAACACGAAGGGATTAATCGACAAAGATGCAGCAAATGAAATCATAAACAGGCTCAAGCCAACAATCCAAAGGAGGGTTAGTGAGGAGGTTGAGGCGGCTAGGTACGCAGTCGCGCTCAGGCACCACGCGGATGAGGTCGTTAGGGAGTTCGCAAGGGAGCTAGGCATCGACAGGAGGGTGGGCGAGATAGAGGGGGAGGTCAAGGAGCTTGGGGACTTCGTTAGGAGGGTCACCATGTCGACACTCCCAATGCCTAGGGAGAGGATCACCAACCCAGAGCTCTTCGGCGAGTTTAGGGAGGTCGGTGGTGGTAGGGTTGTCCTCAGGGAACCACTCAACATGGACATAAGGATTGACTTGCAGTTACCCAAGGAAATACTCAACGACCCAGGGCTATCGCTGCTGCTCACGGCTTGGTTGGTCAACTACTACGCCGATAGGTGGCACGGCTGGTTCATACGAAGCCCAGGCGATGCCATTTACTACACCTCGCTCTACAAGGCACTAACGCCGGAGGCGGAGGTGTTGGCAATACTGTTCGCATCGGGCATAGACCCAGCGAGACTCGACTGGGGAGGGCTACTCGACGAAAAAGAGAGGATTGAGGAGAGGATGGATAGGATAAGGGCACAACTTAAGGAGTCCAAGGACGAGGGAGAAAGAGCAAAACTAAGGGAGGAGTTGGGGAGGCTGAAGGAGGAGTATGAGAACACGCTCAGGGCATTGTTCCACTGGGCGAACGCATTTAGGGCATTCCTAAGCACACTCCCAAGCGAGGAGGGGGAGAGAATCTACAACTCACTGCCGAACAAGCTTAGGGACTACATAGACACGGCAAAGGACCCGAGGGATGCGTATGAGGCATACGTGAAGGGCGTCGCCTTAAAGATCGAGGGGATGAAGAGGAGGATGGGTAGGGCTGGTGAGGGTGGGGAGGAGGAGGGCGGTTGGGTGAGAATCGATGACGTGGCGGAGATGAGGGAGTTGATTAGGAACAGACTACCAATGCTCGACGCGTTAATCGAACCGGTTAGGGTCGAGTTGGTTGATGCAATAACCGAGAGGGTTGGTGAAGTGGTCAGTGAGTCGGGTAACGACCAGCCGGCGAGGGCGATGCTCGAACAAGCACTCAACGAGTTGGGGAGGGGGAACCTAGACAACGCAGTTAGGCAACTAAGAAACGCCATCGACCACCTGAGGGAAGTGGCTAGGGAGAGGGAGGACTTAGTAATGGACGTTAGAAGGCTCGATGCATTGGTTAAACAGCTCGAGGCATTGAACGCCTTGATGAGGCTAATGCGGGCCTAGGCAGGTCCTATTGATCAAAGCCTGCACTAGTTGTTGGCTCACCAATCTGATGTGCTCTTAAATCGACGAATTAATGAGATTACGCCGTCAGCAGCCAGAATAGGAACCACTATTATCATTATTGCAATTACCATAAACCAACCAAGCCCCTCATAATATTTAAGCCAAGGAACCACTGGTCTTAACGGTGTCTGTGAAAAATGCTTGATCATTGACGGCACAACTACCACTAAGAGGAGGAAGGTCACGGCTATAGCTATACCGATACTAACTAAATCGTTCCCGTAACTCATCAACTCATAACGACCCCTTGACCCTTTTAAACCCTTCAAGCCGTGACTCACCGTGAACACCGCATCTGAGGGTGAGGTAACTTCCAGCCTCAATCTGAATCTTTCGGCATCACTAGGTGTAATCGCTTAGGGCACTGAGCAACTGGGTGCAAACCTTAGGTACCAGTTCCTAAGCTTCTCATGCCTTGGGGATTGGTGGTGTTTGGTGTGGGGGTTTCGTCATGGTGGAGTTAATTGGGGGGAAGTTTGTTGGTTTTGATTTGGGTGTGTGTTTTGTTTTTGTTTATTTTTGTTTGTATGTTATTGTTATTGTTGTTTGGTTTGTTATTGTTATTGTGGCTATGTATGAGCCCCACGGTGTCCCTATGTAGTTCATGGTATTGTTGTTAACATTCAGTCCAGCCAGTGTGTAGCCGTTGTATGGCCATATTATGAGCGTTATTGTAGTGTTCACTGGCAGCACAAGGCTATTACTCACTGGTCCATTGAGTATTAGCGAGGTCATTGGTAGTCCGGGTTTGTTTATGAGCATTATCAAACCACCACCATAACTCATATTCAAACCAACACCAACCATTGGTTCGCAACTAATTAGAACAGTCACGTAATTAGCACCATTACTCAACGTAACCTCGTTAGAAGGCTCATAGGTTACTGAAGGACTTGGGCAGTCACTGATTGAGGAAACATTGAGGGAAACACTGGTACCAGGCCAACCAGGAAAGGCAGGGCCAAAGGACGCGGAACCAGAGCCACTATAGTACGTGTACCAACCAGTTGAGGCATTGGCGTAAATAGTCCAGGATGCAAAACTCGGAGCCACGACACGTACATACAAAGGAGACGGAGGAGGCGGGGTAGGAGCCGGAGGCGAGATATAGGTCATAGCCACATACAACAAAGCCCAATCAGCACAGGCCCAACCTGTATTTCCTGCTGTGCCGAACACGTAGTTGCCACTACTCGGTGGTGTGTAGTAGCCGTTTAGGTTCAGCGTGAAGTTTGCCTCCCAACCCGTGTGGTTTAGGTCCACAGCAACACCGCTTAGCGTGTTTGTGCTTGGGTCATAAGTCACAGTTATTTCTATTAAATCACCAGGACTGGGCATGAAGGCACCCGTGCCGATACCGTCCCAACCGCCGCCATAGCCAAGGTTTGGTGATGGGTGTGGACCAACGCTTGGGTTGTTACCGTTTGGGTTACTCACAACCCACACGTTCCACTGCCCAGTGGCACCAGGTTGTGAATGGTAGAACTGCCAGAGTGGGTCCCACTGAATAATGAGGTATGATGTAGAGCTCTGGGGATAGATAACCTCACCCACAACCGGTGATGGGAATATTGCTTCGTTGAGTACTGATGTGTAAGGTATTGAGTAGTTGTAGTTCGGGCTTACGCCCCACTTTGTTGGGTTTAGGAATAGGTATATCTCGAAACCATCACCGAAAAGCCTAGATGGCCGAGTTGGCCAACCACTTGAGAATGTGCCAATGATTGTTATCTTCACCGGGCCTCCACTGTAGGTCTCGCTCCAGAACATGGCACCGGCTGAAAAAGATAGGGCTGGGACTAACTCAAGCACCGGCTGGTTTATGCTTGGTGATACGGGGTCAAGCGCTATCGCTGGCTGATTTATGTTGGTTGAGCTCCAGTACTGGCTTGCGTTGTTTGGCCCATAGTACGCTGGCCACAGGTTTATTGGTTCACCGTCAAAGTCGCCTTGGTATACGTGTGGTGTGCCGAAGTATTGTTGGCCGTTGAGTAGGTTCATGATTACCTGTGTATAGGGTTGTTGAGCCTTGGTTGTTGCACCCACGATTACCAACACCACCACAAGTAGTATTACTGAGACCGCAATCATTAGTTTATGTTTGGTAGGCATAACCCAGATTTTTGATTGCTTTTTTAAGTTTTATCACTCGTTTTGGATTATTATTGTTGGGATGGGCATTGCATGGCTCGTTTCCCATTCCAATAGTGCTTATGGTGGGGTTGGGTTGTTGTTCTAATTTGGGTGGTAATGGGGTTTCACGGAGCCGTGCAAGGCAATGATGGTGTGCATGGATTCAGAATACATGAGGCGTATCGGTAAGGGTGCATGCAAACACCCCAACCGTCTCTAGCCACACCTACACACAACAAACCCTAGGCGCGAACCTTAGGTACCAACTCCTAAGCTCCTCGTGCCGAGGAGACCAATAATGCTCGACTAGAACCCTAAACTCCAGACAGAAACCTCTGGAAACCTTAACTAAGCACCTTGAGTAGGTCTCACGGGTTTTGGGATCCATACCTAACCCTCAGGATCTGGACCCAAGGGTTGTCACCAAACAACGAGTCACCAGCCTCATTCTTAGACTCAACAGACACAGCCTCGGTTTTCATAGACTCAGCCCCAACGGGCTTATTCTCGGCTGTCTGCTTGATGCCGAGCCTACTTAGGCAATCCCTGAGCATTGCCTTCACCTCGCTTAATTCCTCAACTATCGAGTTACCACCAACCCCACCCTCGTAGTTATTGAGTAGCTCCTCGATTAGGTCGTTGATTGTCTTGTTCCTCTCGGCGGCTAACCTGGAGAGCCTCCTATAGACATCCTCACTGACGCTGATTACCCTACGACCCACAATAAACCAGTCCCCAATTTAAAAAGCCACAGTTACCGAGAAGAATCGATAAGCCCATAGTATACCAATGCATACAACAACAACGGCGTTAATCACGAACAATGCATACCAAAGCAACCACGGAAAAACCAAAACAACCAATGCATACAATGAGGAACCCCGCCCCACAAAGGGGGCGGGGTTGCCCCGTGGGTGTGGGGTGGCTGGCCGCTTGGGTGGCGTTTACAGCATCAACCAGCGCGCTTATAAGTGTTGCGTTCACGCAATATTCCTCTGAAATCATCCAACGTGTGAGAGGTACAACGACATACTCATTTGTTTAATCAGTAACGTTTCAATATTCCTCTGAAATCACCTATCAAGGCTGCGTACGAGCTTGACAGGTACTGGGAGAGGATTGTTTCAATATTCCTCTGAAATCACCTATTATTATTGTGCATGACAGATATGGAATAAGCCACTGTGGTGTTGTTGTTTCAATATTCCTCTGAAATCACCAACTCCAACACGTCGAGACCAAGGCCCTTGAGCCGTATGTTGAGGTTTCAATATTCCTCTGAAATCACTCGGTGATATGTCGTTCATCGTAACGCCACAGGCAGTTGAAACAACTTTCAATATTCCTCTGAAATCATCATGCTGAACTTGTGGCCAATTGTTTAGTATATGATGAGGGACTTTCAATATTCCTCTGAAATCATCCGCTGGGTTGGTTTTTGTTTTGGGTTTTAAAGTTTTTCTCCCCCGTTCCTCGGGCTTCGTGGGAACGTGTTTCTACTCCTAATGCTTATGGTTCATGCCTGTTCCCACGGTATGCTTTGGGGATTGAATTGTTGTTCCCACGGAATTTCAATCCCAAATCAACGGTTTGTTCCAACGGTAATTAGTCAAAAGTCAAGCGTAGAAAAATGCGCGAATTCGTGCATTTAACACGGAAAGCCTCGGCAACGAAAAACGCAACGTGGGTGTTCACGAATTCGTGCATTGGGACTATTGCTTATTGCACGGTTTCGTGGGGTCCCTTTAAAGGTTGGGCCCAAATCACCGATGATTAGGCTAGTCATTGGTAGGCTGGACTATAGGGGAGTTAATGGGCTGCCGGCAATCACGTTCAAGGATTACGACGGCTCGGTTAGGCTAGAGGGCGTGCCTGACATGGAGCTTAGGCCAATCACTAAGTTAGTAATTAATAGGTTGTTTAGTGCGTTGGGTATTCAGTTCGATGCGTCGAACGTGAAGAGGCTCGGTGACGTCTTCGAGTACTGCGTGCAGTGTAGTTGGTTCAGCGGCTTCATTAACCTCGTTAGTGAGTCTTTACCTGGAAACGCAGTAATCACGGTCCCTATACCGATGATTGAGCCGGTGAGCACGTTGATTGGCTTAGCCCTGGCATTCAACAACCCCAACTTCGAGGTTGAGCTCTACAGCGATTTGTGGCCGCAAATAACAGACATCCTTGCCCAAGCGAAAGCCCTTGGGCTTAGGCTGACAATCCACACCTCGGTGCTTGACATCAATCGAATATACGTGTTTGATGAGGTGGTTAGGAGAATGGTTAGACTACCAAGGGTTGACGTGTTGACAGGCTCGACAGACTTCAGCAACAAAATCGAGGTCGTTGGCGAGAGCTATAGGACGCCCACAATCCAAGCCAACCCAGTCAAGGTAGAGCCTTTGGTGGCTGAGCCGAAAATCGATGAGGCTGTCCTAAACGCAGTGAGGGCTTTGGGGCTTGAGCTTGGTGGCGTATCAACACTGAAGGCGTTAAGTGACTTGGTTGGTTCTGAGGCTGTGGTTAGGGCTGTGACGATGGGTTACTTAGTCTACAACCCGATGGACTTGACTGTTAGACTATCAAGCAAGGGACTAGCACTCCTAAACGCAATCACCGAGGAAGAGAGCCAAGGCGGTGGGGAGGGTGGCTAAACGCTGTTTAGCCTCTAGGGTCGAGAAAATAAATCAAGCACTCTTATTAGTTTGCTCACAATCTCCGTGGAACTGCTTTTGATGGTTTGCCTTAAAAAATCCGCTGGGCATTACCTGATGATCACCCAGCGGGTGATCGACCTAGACACGTTAATCAACTCATCAATCCCGCAATCGAAAACCCCGGAGTACCTAGTCAGCACTCAAGCAATCGATGAGGAGGTAAATGGGGCTAGGGTTAGGTGCTTCATGGCGCCTAGGGCTAGGGTCTTCTCAACGCATGAGGTCGTCTACCTAGCCGCAGCCCTAACCACAGAATTGGACGTAATCAAGAAGAGAATCGAGGAGCTAAAGCTGGGCAGGAAGGTCATCCAGAAGCTATACGCAGTCAGGCTCGACAGCGAGCCCTGGGGCGGCAAACCACTCACACTGCCGATACTGTGCGATAAGAACGAGGACAAGGAGTGCACCAACGACTTCGAAGCCGAACCAAGCGAGTTGAGGGGAAACATGGTTTACTCAGCCTACCTAACCATAAACGGGATAGGCAAATTCCTAAAGATAACAACACTAAGGTACCCAAGCCACTACGAAATCAACATAACCAGGCTAGCCGGTTACAAGGGCATAGCCAGGTACACAGTCAACACGAAACTAACCCCTTAAAAGCCAGGAATTAACAAGTGATGAGCCCAAGAAGAACAAAGGCAAGGACTAGGGGCCAATCCTCAGTATTCACTGCAGTCATAATGGCTTTAGCCATAATAGCCATAATAGCAGCGATAGCCGTCTCCTGGCCAATGATTAAATCAACCTTCGACAAGAACTACTGGAGCGGTTCAATGGGCACCTACACCCTCAAGTTCACAAACTCAACATACGCATACGCCCAAAACGGCGTTGGTGCCGAGGTTAACAGCACGCCTGGGGTCATCGGGTACTGCATTGCCTACGGCAATAACTCTACGAACGCAACCTACTCATGCCCATCGAACACGGAGCCTTAAAAACCCATTAATTAATTACTGATGTCGTCAGTATTTGAGGAGATAATAACATCAAGCGTCGGCTTCATAATAGCAATGGTGATACTAGTCGCAGTAATAGGCGGCGGACTCTACGGGTACTGGGTCTATGCCGATCACCAAACGCTCCAGAACTACCTGTGGCCGGTGGCCGAGGTACTGCCCTACCAAGGCGAGTACTTCCTAGCCATCGTGAACACTGGCAATGAGCCATTCTACGTCGAGCAAATCTACCTAAAGGGAGGCGCAGTACTAACCCCAAGCCAGGCGGGCAACCCAGGGCTGAGTTGGTGCTCGGTTAGCAATACCGAGTTGGTGCACAATGAGTGGTGGTGCGGGATGGTCAACCAACTGCCGGTTGCCGTCAGGGTGTGCTCCGCCCTGGATCCCCAGGTTTGCTCCGTAGTCCCCGTGCACGGGTGGCAAGTAGTAACGTTCAGCCAGCCCAACCAAGCAGCGTTCGGCCTAGGCAACGGCAGTGGTTTGATAGAGGTTGTGGTTAACGACCCGCTCAACGCAGGCTGGAGCGTTACCTGGAGCTACTCAGGTCCAGGTCCGTATGCCAATACCATAAGCTACTCAATGAGTAAGTCGACGAGCTACACCTGGTTCATAAACCCGCCATACGTCCCAATACAGATGAGCTTCAAGGCATCAATAACCAAGAACCCAACAAACTACAAGTGCCAGATAGTGCCTAGCTCGGTTACCAACACCTATAGCGCAGGCAGCGTGCAGCAATTCACTGTTAATTGCGAGTTATTACCAATAACGGTCTACGTCTACGACCTATACCCAGAACCGGCTGGTTGGGAAATAAGCTGGAGCGGTGCGGCGGGCGGTAGCGAGAGTGGTTATGGTATGGCGAGCTTCACAGTGCAGCCCACGCAGAATGGTACCGTCTACTTCAACGCCACAATCACAAACGTACCGAGCGGCTACTCCTCATGCACAATAACCCCAACAAACACCACAGCACTCCCAGGCCAGTCGGTAGGATTCGTAATAAACTGCTACGGAGGGCCGATATACATGGACCTCGTTGTGCAATCAAACGCCCCATTTTCGGTCGGTGTATATCCATGGCAGGGTTACCCAGTGGCGTGGGATCCAGTATTTAGCGGCGATGGCTCGCAAAGTGTATGTGGCATGTGGCTGTGTTGGACGTTGAACTCCAACGTAACCCTGATACCCGGGCAAACGTACTCAATAGGCGTACAACCCAATTCCGCCTACTTCTCCGGTGCCCCTCCTGGTAGTTATCTCCAATGCAGCATCAACGGTATACCATACCCGGTAGGAGCGTGGACTCCATTTACGGCACCAAACGTGTCATTCGTAGAGAGCGTGACTGTATTTTGCACAGTTAACACGCCAAGCCCACCCATCGGTGGAAGCGGCAGCGGTGGCAGTAACTACCCCGGAAACTGTCACGTCGATCTCAACCCAGCGTATACACCAATAACGTCACCAGGCATTAACACAGTAACCTTCACAGCATCACTCAGCGGAGATTGCCCAAGCAACGGATACTGGGAGTGGTTTGGTGGCAATAATGGCTATGTAGCACAATATAATTTTATGGTAAATAACACTTGGTACTGGACGGAGGCCGGCGGATCAATAGTCACCAACTTAAACTGCCAAACCAGTGATGGTCTTCCCGCCAGCGGCATTGGTTATGGATCGTCCATAACGGGATCCTACACGTTGATATGTAGTTAATCACGGGGTTAGGCTTCAGTTCAAAAAACTAAAAACCATTGTTTTGATTTTTATTGATCCTCCGCATCATTGGGTTACCTCTCGATGTATACCGTCACATTGCACGGGTATACATTTACGAAAGAGCTGACAGCGATGCCTTGGATGTTGTATGGCATTAGGAGCCAAGTCCCATTCCACTCAGGGCTCACGTACTCAAGAAGCGTTTCTGCATTCGTGGGGATAATATTGAATGGTGGGAAGTGTATGGTGCCGTTGTAGTACAGCATAGTGAAGATAGTTATTGATGTGGCGTTTGGGTACGGCAGTATCGCAAAAAACATTGCCTTATTGCTTGGAGTAACAAGGATTTTCTCCGCAACCGACGGCGTCATGTAGCCTATCGAACCAATCGTCATGTTGTGGAGGAACACGTACGCATCCAACCAACATGTGTAATTAACGTGGAACGGGTTCACGTAGACGGTCCTATTCACATAAACCGTCCTGTTTATGTAGATCGGCACTGTCTGGTTGATGTACCTAACCACTGTTTGGTTTATGTACTTAACCACCGTGTGGTTCACTGGCACGTAGACTATTTGGGTCGCCGTTGTTGCTAGCCCTAGCTTCTCGGCTATTGGTTTTAGCACCGCAACGTGTGGGCTTAGCACCACTATGACCAACGCTACGGCTAGTGCTATGACTATCGCCCTCATTCCCCAACCCATTAGGCTCCAGTCGTATGCTAGGTCGACCATATTAATCACTCATTCGTGTCAGGGCTTATAAGGGTGCAGTTTACGGGCATCACCGAGTGGGGTGAAACTTTCGCCCCACAGGTGAATAAAAATCACCTGCAGGTGAATAGGAATCACCTGGGGCTTACTTAGGGTAAATAGTTGCGCAAAACTTTCACTAAACCCTCTACTCAATCTAAATAAGCTCTAGTTTAATGCCTATGTAATAATTACTTAATGTGCCCCGCTTTATAAATAACGTTTAGGATAAAGAGGATGGTCATTGAGCTAAATAGATTGGATGTTAGGAGGGCGGAGCTGGTTAGCGGGCTTAGGCGCTGGGCTGAAGCTAGGGCTTGCCCACACAGGAACGTGGTTTATGAGAATGGGCACCTCGTGTGTAGGGAATGCGGCGCTGTGGTCAGGGAACGCCCGTTTGATTACGAGGTCGGTTATCCACCAGTCAATAATGCCAATGATGGTGGGGAGGTGAGGGTTAGTGCGGAGGATGTGCGTAGGGAGAGGGAGTTCCAAGCAAGGCACAGGGACGCCAAGGATTGGTGCGTCAAGGTTGAGGAGGAGTCCAGGAAAAACACCACGAACATAGACCCGGACAGGGCTGATGGGTCAACGAAGCTCTTGGAGAGGCTGAGGGGTAATACAACAACAATACAAAACAACGACCCGAGAAACCCCTTATCAACCAAAGCCCCACTAACCAACAGTATGGTTGAGGAAAACTACGTAAGGAGACTGGCCGAGAAACTAACCTCAAACGGATTCTTCGAGGATGGAGAGGTGGAGGTGTTTGCCCAAGTCCTCGCGGAGCTCCTGGAGGCGAGACTGGGTAAGGTGGATAAACTACCCTCTGTGGATATGGTTGCTAGGGTGCTCGATAATGTGCTCCACGGAGTACCCAACACAAGCGGCAACAATATCGACATGGACATAGCCTCGGCAATTAGGGACGCAATCGAGAGAGCCGGGTGCCACAGGGACGTGGTTAGGTACGTAATTAGGAGCAGGTTCGGGCTAGAACCAAGCGAAGAACTCACAGAGCTAGGCCTCAACTACCTATACATGCTCGACACCTGGATCACAGACTCGGGGATAGGAAGCAGGGGCATTAGGGACTACATCGGCGAAGCCGCAGTCGCAGCCGCCGCACTAGCCATAGCAGAGGTAGAGCTCGGAAGCCCGAAGTACGCATTGAACATCTTAAACGATAAGGGCGCAAAGACCGTAATAACGAGACTTAAGCTAAACGAGTTCATCAAGCAGCTGGAGCAGAGATAAAATAACTGACGAATAAAGAATCAACAGTTAATTTAAATAGTTGGCCGGCCAACTATTTAAATTAACTGACGAATACTACTTTAGCTTCTGCCGAGTATATAGGGTTTTAAATATTTGAAATTTCCCAATCCCAATGAGCTCTAGCGCCAGGGCTGTCGAGTTGGCGGGTTACGTATTTGACCTAGGCTCATCATTCATTGCCGACGCCGCCGCATTCGGCAGTAGGCTTGAGAGGTTAATCAACGAGTGTATGTGTGATGCTGCATCCTTGAGGAATGTTGTTGAGTACATGAGCGGTATAGCGAGGGAGGCAGTGGTTAGTGGTAAGATCGTGAGTTATCCAAACGTCGTCATTGCGGCTAGGGTGAGGGGCGGTGGGTGGGTGTGCATCTGGCCTCCCTGCGTCTGCAGGGCAATTGAGGAGTTGGTGGAGACGCCAAGCCTGGCAAGAGGCATTGCATTAACTATCGTCCCGGTTAGGGGAGAGTTCGATTTAGGCAAGCCCGAGGACCTGCTTGGGCTGAGGGGCTTGGCATCAATCATCTGCTACAGCGGGAGTGGGAAGAGGGAGACTGTTGAGCTGTTTGTGAGGTTCTACCTAATCGAGAGGGCGAGTAAGGATGGAGAGTTCAAAGCCAAGGTCGTTAATTGGCTGGGCAAGATTGGGGCGAGGGCGCCCTACGGCTTAGTGCCCGAGATAATGAGCCACATACGCAGGCTGGAGATAAACGTTGATGAAACAACGATAAAGGAGGCATTACTCAATGTGCGATATAGGTGGTACAGGGATATACTCGAGAAGCTCGGGTACAAGGCCGAGGAGGCACAACAGGAGGGATCAGTAGAGGTTAAGTGCCCCGATATAAAGGCTGTGAATTCGCTCCTTAAGGAATTGGGGTTTGAAGACATGAGTGAGGCCAGCGTGCATGCTGGTGTCCTGTGCATGCTAAGCAAAGAAAAGCTTAGGGCCTTGCTCAAGCTAGTTAGGGAGAACCCAAAGGTCAAGGAGGGGCTTAAGGGGATCCTGGCTAGGGGCGTAAGCGCCGATGACTTGAGGGGGTTCATTGACGACCACCTGGCCAAGGCTGAGGCCTCCGAGGACGAGTCTGAGGAGGGCGAGGCCGAGGAAGTCCCCGAGGTTGAGGGAGGTGAGGAGGAAGAGGTGGGGGAGGCGGTTGGTGGGAAAGAGGGCGTGGAGACCGCTGGGGTGGGGATGGTTGAGGAGGGTGGTGTGGTGGTTGCCAGGTCTGAGGTTGGGGGTGTTGGTGAGGGTAATGCTGACGCTGCCGCCAAGCTCATTGGTGTTAAGCCGCACTTGACGAAAATAAAGTACGAGTGCCTTGGGGATGGGGCTTATGAGTCCCTCCCATGCATGGCAATTAGGTCGATAGATGAGTACGTTAGGAGGAGTGATCCGGGGGAGCTGCTGAGGGCTTCAGCCCTACTCCTAAGCGAGGCCCTGGGCAAGATGGGTCCCGCGGGACTTAGGGCTAACATTCCGGAGCTCAGGGATGCCCTCACGAAGTTGCTGACGCTGCTTAGGGTGCCCAACGTTGGAAAGGTCGTCGATGTGCTCCTTTACGGGACAAAGTTCATGGAGCTCCTCGGCAGGGCCTTGGGTGGCGATGTTGATGCAGCCCTCGAAGTGCTGGGCATAATGCTGGGAGGTAGGGCTAACCTAACCGAGGTGGTTAAGATGCTCGGTAGGTTGAACGAGCACGACCTGGCTAGGTTGGGTAGGCTGCTCGGTGATGGGGCTGTGGTTAGGGAACTCGTTAATTACGCCGACGTCGTCAAGGGAGTCCTCGACGCGTTGGGTGGTAGGGCCGATGGTTATGAGGTCATTGATGACCTAGCGTCTAGGCTGGACCTCGATAGGTTGGGACTAGCCAATAAACTGGCCTCCGAGGTGATGATCAGCAAGGACGTGTGCCAGGTATGCCAGAGCATGTGCAAGGGCGAGCCCTAGGGGCATGTTCAATAGCCTTTTAATCCCTAGCTCGGCCTATTGTTGATGAGCTTCGAGAGCAGTTTCTTCAGGTACATGAACGCCATGGTTGTCTCGGAGATAGGGGCCAAGTTAATCGACCTAGGCGGTGTCGAGTGTAGATGCAGGGAGAGTGTTGGGGGTTACGTGAGGTCCATGAGGTCCCTGGCCAGGTGGTCTATGAGGGATGGCGAGGTTGGTGAGTACTTCAACTACGTAATCATTGGGGAGGTTAGGTACGCCGACCCAAGCGGTGCTGTTAGGGATGGTCTCGTCTGCCTCTCGCCCTGCCTATGCGATGCGATTAGGAGGCTTGTGAGCGAGGAGCCGGAGTTGGCGAGGTACTTGGCGATAGCCGTTACACCCCTCAGGAAGGTCTACGACCTAACGAGGCGCGAGGACTTGCTCGAGCTAAGGGCGTTGGCTGCGAGCATATGTAGGGCTGCGGGCCACGAAGCCGTGCTCAGTAGGGACGTTATTGCCGACTTCGCGAAGCACTACATCATGAGGAGGGCTGGTGAGGATGAGGCGTTTAGGTCCAAGGTTGTTGATTGGTTGATGCACAGACGGTCAGCACCATACGGCCTAATCACCGGCTTCCTCGAGCACCTGAGGAGGTTGGGCGTGAAGATTAGCGAGAAGTCCGCACGCTATGGGGTCTACCACCTATTCCTAACATCACGCACCGAACTCCTAAACGCACTAGGCGTTAGGGTTAAGGGTAGGGACGTGAAGGTTCACTGCCCAGACCCTGAATCCGTGATCTCACTACTACGTGAGCTAGACCTAATCGGCGTAAACGAGGCTTGGAGGCACCTAGAGGCCCTATGCGGGCTATCCAGACGTGAGGCCGAGGCACTACTTAGGTTTGTTAGGGGGAGTGAGGAGTTTAGGGAGTTGGTTAGGGCGAGACTCAGGGAGGGCGTAGGGGTTGATGAGTTGAGGAGGTTGATAAGCGAGAACCAAGCCCCTTAAAAGGCGATAATAACTAGTTCGATGGTTAGTGAAATACTCCAGTCACTACTCCCCTACTTAGGCTTTGGTGTATTCGCGATACCTGTGTTGGTTTACGGTGCTGTGAAGTATGCCCATGGTCCCACGCCTGAGGTTAGGCGTGAGGGTTTGGATTTGATGCTTGATGTCCTTGTTGGTTCGGTTATGTTTGGGGTGTTGTCCGCATTGATTGCTTCGAACTTCTTCGTGAATGTAGTCCATGTGATTGCCTCGTCAGTAAGCGTGGACGTGAACGGCACAGCCACAACGCTCGCTGCCCGCATGCCCAATACGAACAACGCAACGCAGCTGTTGGGTTGGAGCGCCCGCACTGCGTATAGGTACTTCAACGCCACGGCTGGTTGGTTTAGTGCGTTCTGGAAGGTCGACATCACGTTTGCCGTCATACCCCCTCTTTCGCCCTTCAGTTGGTATTTGCAACAGAGCACTTGGTACTTACAGATGATGCTGACTGCTACAATCACTAATTTAGGTATCATCTACGCATTGAGTCTCATCGCCGAGTATGCATGGGGGTTTGCGGGCTTAGCCGTTGGTATGTTGTTGATTAGGCAGACTAGGCCCATAGGCACATTCATAATAACCCTAGCATTGACTGCATTATTCCTCGTGCCGTTATTGACTGCATACACCGTCATCGCCCTAAACCCAGCACTGGCTCGGTTAGGCGTACCGCCGGACTTGAAGAACCCAACATGGAGCGAGGTATGGGGGTTCCTCGAGTTAATGTGGAACAACGGCTTCCAAGCCGGCCTAATGCTGCAGACCTACGACGTCATTGTCGATGCCGTGTTGGCATTCGCCCTAGTCACGAGCATCGGCATAGCCAGGGTGTTCGGCGAGGCAATAACTGAGATCTTGCCGATCTAAGCCTTTTAAACCAGCCCCACTAAAATCGATGACTGCAATCCACATACTGCTCCAGGCTGGGAATGTGACTACTAGCGTGGTCAATAATGTGACTAGTATAAACGTCACTAGCGTGGTGAATAATCTCGTTGAGAGTGTCGCTGCTCCAGCGCTTAGCATCATATTGCTTATTGGCGGTTTTGCGCTCATGGCGCCATTAATCATAGCGCTCGCCTACATCATAGAGTACCTAATCCACCCAGTGTCGTATTCTCGAACGGCTGCCTTAGCGGAGGCCATGAACCACGCAAAGCGACCAATCCTCGCTGCAGTAGCCATATTCCTATTTATTTACGTACCACTGCTTGTTATCGGCTTACTCAGTAATAACGCGCAATTAACGGGCAACGCAGCTAACTATGCACTCTGGATCCTCCAAGCCATGCTTAAGGAGGTAGCGAACCTCTTCACTACCGCAGTACAACAAGCACTAAAGACATAACCAATCGAAACAGATCAAAACAACCCCCTTAAAAACCACAAACCCTCCTTATCGATGACCACGAAACCCCTAGTCAAAACGACCAAGGCGATGCCTAAGGTGCCTAAGTCAATGACAAAGAGCCTAGCGAGGAGTGGTGAGTTCAATATCCTGTGGGCCATAGTTGCTGTTGTTGGTATAGCACTAGGCTTATTCCTAATCTTCTACGTCTTCCACGGTGCAATGCCATCGCTGGGTGCAAGCAACACGCTGACTGTGACTGCGGAGGAGTTGGGTGGGGTGCTTGTCGTGAACATGAAGGCTATGGGCGTCAGTGCCACTAAGATTACGGGTGTGCAACTACTACCGAGTGGTAGTTGTATATGGACGGCATACCTAAACGGCCAGCAACAGAGTACATTCACACCACCAATCACGCTCAACCCAGGAGACACATTATCACTGGTCTGCACAAACCCACCAAGTGGTGTAACGGAGGTCGAGGTAATAACAACAAGCGGTGCATACACGGCACCAATATCGTGAACCAGCACAACCAATCAAAACCAAAAATCAAAACCATTTTTCCTCTTTTCCCATCCTTACCCAAACTTCATCCAACCCTTATATTCAAACAAAGTTTCATTGAGTGAGGCAATGAGTAGGGAGCTCATTGACTTAGCTATCGAGAGGCTTATGGAGGAGTTCCCAAGCAAGTCAAGGTCTTGGGTTAGGAGGGCTTTGGTTAGGTTCATGAAAAACACCGTCAAGGAGTTCGGCGAGGGTGTTTGGGTCGTGAAGGGACTACCAGAGCTTGGTGATAAATACCCTACCTACGTGGTTAGGTTCAAGGAGAACAAGTATCAGTGCTCGTGCTTCGAGTCCAACTGGGGTCTTAGGAGGAGGAGCGAGGTTTGCACCCACATTGCAGCAGTAATCCTCTACCGAAACTACAAGAGGCTGGATAGTGACGTTTATGCCTCTGTAGTGAACATAGAGTGCACAGACTACTACCTAGAAATACCGAGTGAGCTAAAGGGTAAGGTTAGGATTGTTAAGTCCGTTAAAGTAATCGATGCAACAGACAAGCTAAACCCTAGGCATAGGGTCACGTACGTCATCTACGCAAGCGAGCCCATTGAGGTGAGGGCAAAGCTTGTCTGCGACGGCGACGTTAGGGAGCTAAGCCTCAAGCTAACGAGGACGAGGAGGTACATCGTTGAGTTGTTGGTTAGGTGATTCTTATAGGTTTAAATTGCTGTGCTAACTGCAGTGGTTTGTATGTCCTCGGGGTTGGATGATGTCGCTAGGGCGTTGGCTGAAATGAGGGAGTTGGGTAGGAGGGTTCGTGAGAAGTTTTTGGAGTTTAGGAAAGCCCATTCGCGGTTCGAGGAGGCATTGCTGATGTACACAGAGCAGGTATTGAGGAGGTGCCCGGAGGATGAGGGTGAGGACTTAGGGACTGCCGTAGCGTGCTTCGAGGAGCTCGCCAAGGTTGAGGCGGATTTGATAACAATTCTCGACGCAATGCTCGAGGCATTAAACGAGGACTACAACGCCCTGAGGGAGTTAATAGACATATACCACAGGAAGATAAAGCCCATGCTCGGTAAATAGCCCCTTTAAAACCACCCCACCATTAGTCGATGACCTCTATCAAGGAGTACATCGCCGACTTAATATTCGTGATTAGGGCTCCTGAGGATGGCACGGACCTGGCAGTAAGTGAAGCCTCCAGGTTGAGTAAGGCTTGGTTCAGGATATCGATGCTTTTGAACGTTGTCGCTAGCCCGTGGTTGTTGAGGAGGGGTGGTTATAGGCGTGAGTTGTTGGCCTACGCCCACTCGTTCGTAACCTCGGGCACTGACCCTGACGTAGCCTTCATGGCTATTTTGAATAAGCTAAACAATGTGTTGAGTAGTAGGCTCCAGTGGGTTAATGCGAGCTTAACAGCCGTCATTGTCCTCTCGATAATGACTGGGGTGTTGGCTTTCCTAACCATTTTGGGGGCACCGCCAATTGTCGGGTTAATCAACCTACTCTACATACCGCTGATCCACTACTACCAAATAGAACTCGCCAAATACGACTACATCAAACCACTGATCAGTGGCTTCGTTGGGTTGGGCATCGGCTTGGCGGTTTCCTTATTACTGCTCAAGCTGCCTGCCTTGATGGCTGCTGTTGTCTCGATAATGGCATTCGGCATAGGCTTCGCGGTTTTTTACATGCCCCAATTCATTAGGTTTGCTAGGGATTACACAGGAATGTATGGTAGGGTGAGCAAGTCCTTCGGCGAGCTACTGCTCGTTAGTGACCCAAAGCCACCAACGCCTAGGACACTGGTCGAGAGGGAGTTAATCCAGCTATGGGATTATGCGTACAGTAGGGGTTCTAGGGATGTTGTTGAGCGTGTCAACATGGTTGTTGACTCATTCACGAACTTCATTAGGCAGGTTGTTAGGAGTGGTTTTGTCTATGGGCCATTCATTGCCGTCAGCTACGCAATGATGCTCTCACTAACCGCAATGCTCCTGGTACTCCACGCACCGGCACTAGCATCGAGTGCAGTATCTAGTGCAGTAGGCATAACGGGTGCGGTTTCATTCATAGCTGGCTTGGCGAGTGCGAATGCCCTATTCACAATGCTCATTATCCTAGGAGCATCAACATCGATTGTTGTAGGCAAGGCAATGCATAGCATTGGTCTCGGCATAAGCCTATTGCCGCTCTTCCTGGCGCCAGTAATAGCCCTAATGGGGTGGTTGTAATGCCTAGGAAGAGTAAGGAGGCAGAGGTTAAGGAGAAAACGCAATCAATCGATGACCTTGATTCCTTGCGGAGTTATGGTGTTTCGGTGCAAATGATTGAGAGGCTTAGGGCTGTTGGTGTAACGAGCCCGAAGCACCTGTTGTTGTTCAACGCGGAGGAGTTAATGGAGCTACTCAACCTCTCCGAGCTGGACACGGCGAGGAGAGTAATCACTGCGGCTAGGGGTTTGCTCAATGATGAGCCAAAGCCAATGAGTGCTAGGGAGAGGGTTGATTCGTTGAGTAGGCAGAGGGTTGTGAGGACTGGGGTTGAGGAGTTCGACAACCTAACTGGTGGCCTGAGGTTTGGTAGTTCGTACGAGTTCGCGGGTGAGTTCGGGAGCGGCAAGACAATCATGTCCTTGCAAGTCGCCGTTGCATCGGTTGCACAGCACCAGGTCGGTGTCGTCTACATCGATACAGAGAAGACAATCGACCAGTACCTAACCACGGGCAAGTTAATTGAGAACATGTGCAATAGGTTTGGCATTAATTGTGGCGAGTTCCTGGAGAGGGACTTGATCGTCTATAACCCAGCCACTGTCGAGGAGCTAGAGGACTTCATAAAGTTGAAGCTGGCTAATCAAGTGATTAGTGGTGGCGTTGGTGTTGTCATTATCGATAGCGTAACAGCCCTATATAGGGCTCAGTTTAGGGGTAGGGAGAGGTTGGCGGAGAGGCAACAGAGGTTGCACTACGTCCTCGACTGGATAAGGAGGTTAACAATAAAGTTTGGGGTGTTGGCTATCTACACTAACCAGGTAATGACGATGCCGAGCGGCTACGTCGAGATCAAGCTACCGGTCGGCGGCAACGTCCTGGCCCACACAGTGAACAGCAGGTGGCTAATGCTTAGGCCTAGCAAGGCTAAGCCGGAGGGTGTGATGAGGGCTTTGGACGTTCCAGGGCTGGCGCCCGGCACCGAGGTCAAGTACACAATAGCCGACGATGGACTGCATTAAACCCCGCACTCCCCCAACCTGGCTTGGATTAGGTACTCGGGCACTCTGGCGGTACCCAGCCCCAGTTCCTCCTTAACCTATCAACCATCTTATCAACCAATCGCTTATTCATCAGTGAGATGGTGTAGACACGCCCACCATAAGCCACACGCATGTTGTAACTCCTGCCCCTGGAGTCCCGCTCAATACAAACCACATTACCAGCAACAACCACGTCCCTCGGTATGAAGACCCTCCCCCTCCTACCACCCCTCCCAATAACCAACCCATCCACTGTGAACGTGGCAACAACTATACGGCGCAGCATCATGATGAACAGCACGCCGTCGATTACGCCAAGGGCTATTGATAGGTAGAGGCCCACGTTGGCGGTGTACGCCGCAATAATGATTGTGAGGAAGGACAGGGCGAAGACGTCTAAGAGCACGTCCTCGGGCTTTTGGGGACCAGAAACCCTCGCGACCACCCTACCCATGGGCACATCCCAATCACTGACCTGTGCCTTTAAAAATTAATTAGCTGTTAGTCGATGCATGTTTCTAGGCCGAAGGTTATTAGCCAAGGATTAGTTAAGTTCTACAGTGTTGAGGGTGGGGAGAACTTCGGCCTGAAGACAAGCATAGAGATTCACCAGGTCATTGACCCTACTTACCAAGTGCCCGAGTACACCACCTACGTCATTGATGACGTACCTGATTGGTTAATCGCGCTACCCCTCGACTACATAGCCGATAGGATAGGCTCTGGAGCAAAGCTTGAGAACGCGACCAAGAAGGCTTTGGGCCTTATCGGCATTAAGGCGAGCAGTGAAAACATTGATTTAGCGAAGAAGGTCTTTGAGCGTTGGTTGAATGGGTATGGGGCTTTTACACCACTCTTCCTAATGCCGGAGATCACGGACGTATACATTCGAAAATTAGATGATGGCTTTGTTGTCCACGTTAACCACGAGGAGCTTGGGCTTATGCGCGTAATCATCGGTTGGGAACCCTACGAGTTAATCGTTAGGAGGGGCTTGAGGAGGGTGACTAGGAGAATCACTGTTGGTGATTTCGATGCCGTAAGCTACCTCTTTAGGAGGTTCTCGATTAGGATGAAGACACCGATCACCACTCACAACCCAATGCCCGACCTAGTGGATCCGGAGTACCGCATTAGGATTGCCGTAACCTCGGACCCCGTTGGTAGGCCAACGCCTTGGGTTAGCATTAGGGTCTTGCCCAGGAGTCCTAGGCTGATCACTGAGCTCATTAGGAACAACGTGATCAGCATAGACCAGGCAGCACTACTGTGGCTGCTGGCTGACTACAAGGTCCCTATACTCTTTGTCGGACCAATGGGTGCTGGCAAAACAACACTACAGAACGCCATTGCGTTCTTGCTTGTTGATAGGGTGATTGCCCTGGTGATGGACGTTGTTGAGTTATTCCTGCCCTACCACAGGGTTGTCCTGCCAATGCTTGAGAGGAGGGCGTTTGCTAGGGGCATTGAGTTGATTGATAAGGTGAGGCTCATAAGCCATGCGTTGAGGTCTGGCGCCGACATTGTCTTGGTTAATGAGGCTAGGGAGGATAGTGAGTTTAGGGCTTTGCTTGAGGCAATGACCCTTGGTCATGGCACAATAACCACATTCCACGCCAACGACTACGAGGACGCAGTAACAAGGCTCAAGGTCAAGGGCTTTGTTGATGCAGAGAGGTTCTTGGGTGAAGCCGTCGTTGTCGAGGTTTCCCTTGCTAAGGAGAGCGTTAGGGACCCAAGCGGCGTTGTTAGGGTTGTTCATAGGCGTTTCGTTAGGTCCATTAGGAATGCGGATAGGCACATGGAGGTGCTAACTAGGGACTACGGGAAGGACACCATCGATAGACAGCTCCGCTATAGAATCGAGTTCCTGACTAAGGCGTTGGAGCTAAACCCAACACCAGAGCAGTTGGCCAGCCTACTCTACGCATTCTACAAGGACCCGGAGTCCGTGTTGTCAGTGAAGCCGAGCCTAGAGGCCGTTGAGTCCCTAAACCTGCCTAGGCTTGAGTTGCCGAGTGAGGTTTTGAGCCTTGATGGTGAGGTTCTCGGTCTCGAGAAAGAGTCTTTTAAAGGGAGTGGGTGATTGGTGATGCTGGTTCCTAGGCTAGCCACGATTACCTACTTCAGTGGGCGTAAGGGTGGGACTGGGAAGTCAACGCTGGCTGCTAATCAGGCAATTGCGTTGTCGATGGCGTTGAAGACTAACGTAGTCCTAATGGACTTCGGGATTGACTCAACACAGACGTCAAGCCGACTACTCGGCATTAATCCAGAGAGGCCAGGTGCACTGGATTTCATGCTTGGCTTAACTAGGGACGTGAACCAGGTAGTTGTTAGGAGCAATGTGGTGCCGAGCGTATTCGTAGTACCACCAGGCTCACTGAAGTCTTGGGATTTGTGGGGTTCATCAATAAGTGTGAACCAGGCATTCAATGCGTTGAGGAATCTCGTGATAACAGCCTCTAGGCTGACTAATGCCCAGGTTGTGGTTATCGATCTGCCCGCGTCAATTGATGATGTGGTTGTGGTGCCCGCATTAATTAATACCAATATCATCAACCTCGTGATGGACTACGCAAACTACGCAGACATAGTGCTAGCCGAGCTGGATAACAGCATAGTTAGGCCAATGATGGATAAACTCAAGTTGAACCCTATTGTTAATGTTGTCCTAAACAAGTGGTTGCCTGGCTTGGACGCTGTGGAGGCTAAGGCTAGGGCTTTTGCCCACAACGGTGAGGTGTTTGTGCTACCGACAAGCCCAATCGTGCAATACCTAACATCGACACTAAAGCCCTTTGTGCTGTTTGAGCCCAAGGGAAGCCTGGAGAGGTACATGAAGGAATTCAATAGGGCAACTAACGAAATAGCCAAGCAGGTGAAAGCCCTCCTTGGCTTTCAGTAATTGAAAAAAACTAAATATTTTAATAACAATCGACGGCTTCCGCTAGGTTCAGTCCCTATTTTTACGATTACGTTTCATCTTACCAAATGCATCCTTGGACTTGAGATATGACTTATGGGCTTGCACAAACTGCTCGTAATCAGAATCGGATAATATGCCTATTCTCCTTAGGAATTTGCCGCGTGATTAAGGCACGAGCCATCCCTTAATAGGCAATAATCGAAACAGCACAGCCTAGCCCCTTTTAAACTCATTACTCATTAGGTCGATGAGTGATGTAATATCGAAACTAAGGAGGCTTGGTTTTGGTGGTAACGATAATCAACAACAGAGTCAGCAAGTTAATCAAGCTCAGGTGGGTGGTCAGGTTGATGTGCCTAGTCAATTGCCTGGTCAAGGTCAGCCCGTTACCTCTAGGCTTGATAGGCTTGTTCCGGCTGGTAATCCCAAGTTGAGGGCTATGGTTGAGGAGGTTAGGGGCTTCTCAATAATCGAGAGGGCTATCTTGGCTAGGGTCTTGTTTGAAAACGATGAGGTCGTGAACAAAATAAAGCCGGAGGACTGGATAGCCTTGATTAGGGACAAGATCGGTGAGGAGTACGCGGAGGTCTTTAGGGCATGGCTTGAGGGTAGGGGCATCAAGGTGGAGAAACAATGAGGAGCGATAAGAAACTAAGCAAGCTCGATAAAATTGACGGCAACCTGGAGAGGGTTGTCGCTAGGCTCAAGCAGAGAAAGCTCAACATCGAGGTTAAACCGTTGGTTGATCAAAAGCCAATCAAGCAGTGGAGCCAGAGGTGCGTTGAGTCTCTGAGGGTGTTTTGTGAGAAGGTGTTGGGTGAACTCTACACTCACTACACGCCGGTTTCGGTGAACAACCTACTCAACGAGGTTGTCCAGAGGGGGTTGAGGCTTGAGGTTGCCTTGGCTTTGGCTAGCCAATTCGACCCAACGCTTGGTAATGACACACTGCTTAGGAGGTATATCGATGAGGGCTATGTGGATTGGGACTACCTAACCTCGATAATCAATGGCTTTGGTTATAGGTTTGGGGTTGATGAGCTTAGGAATTTGCTTTCTCAACCTGTTGTTGAGGTTCCCAAGAGGGGGAGGTTTAGCCTGCCTAGGAGCTTGGATCTCTCGGGCATTGTTAAGGGCCTTAAAAGGCAGTAGCTGTTGAGGCGTGGGGCTTGGCGTTAAAATCAGGTGGTTCCTACTCATTTCAATCATAATAATGGGGATTGCCTACAAGCAACTATCCCTACTCCTAATACCACTACTCATCTATAGGGAGACAAGGGATTGGATAATCGATCTTTTGTTCTCATTAATCTTCCCAGGACTTGCACCTCGATTGGAGGTGCTTGATAATTATGTCTACGACCATAAAAACAACATCGCGCACGTGTTCTATAGGGCAGAGCCACTCTTCGACATTAGCCGATTGAGTGGCTCACAATACGTGAACTTGGTGAATGAGTTTGCCCGCCGTTTGTCTCTTATGCCTAACGAAATCTTTTCCTTCATTCGATTGGGAGAGAACAAGTACATTAGGCTCTCGAAGAAGGTCGAGCCCACGGAAGCCGGGCTGAGTGAGTTCACAAACTGGGTTAAGGCGAAGGAGACGTTACTCAGGCAGTACTTCATACTGAGCCTTGTGGAGAAGAGTGAATTGAAGAGACTCGTTGGGTTCCCAAGGCCGCCCTCAACAACTAGGCTTGTAGCATTCCTGGCACTACTCGATTTTGCCGGCTTCCTACTCATGGGAATCTACGGCTTAATAGCATTAGTCGTCCTAAACGCACTAGCCATCAAGGCTAGGAGTAACTACAGCGTGATCAAGGGCGGTGAGTTGGGGAGGCTGAGCCACAGGTTGACGGCTAGCGGCTTGTTGTTCACGAAGCCTAGTGAGGAGGATTTGAGGAGCATCGCCGAGGCATTCGTTTCAAGCAACAGCAACTTCATGCTCTCGGTAAGCGGTAACCCGGGCTTTAGGGGTGAGGTTTCTAGGACTGTGGTCTCAAGCCACACGAAGTTGATTGTTCACGAGAACCCAAAGGCAATACCCAAGGCGAGCCAGTGGGCTGTGGTTTTGGAGAGGATTAATGAACGCGGTGAGGAGCCCGTGAAGGCGATGTTAGCCCTCGATAGGCAATCAACAGTACCGCTACTCTTCACCACTAGAACAACAACACAGATGCACCTCTGGTCAATGCCAAGCATTGATGAGCTTGGTTATGATTTAGCCGTAATACCAATATTCCACGGAGGGAGGGTCCTCTCGGAGAGTCTGAGGGCTAGGGTTTACTTGGGTAGGGATAGGGAGAACAACGAGCTTTGGATTGACTTTGATTCGCTGCCCGCCGGCTTCGGCCTTATTGTTGCCCCAACTGGTATGGGTAAGACTAAGACTATGAAGTTAATACTGCTCGGGCTGGTGGGGAGTGGTATTAGTGTGGTTGTTTTTGACCCGCACGGTGAGTACAAGATACCAGGCATCGAGCCCGTGGACATCACGCAGAGGTTCTTCAACTTTTTTGAGTTGAATGGTGTGACTGAGGCGGAGCGGATTCATCGATTATTGCTCGCTTTCGAGATGTTGGGCATACCGCAAGAGGCCATTTTGCCGGACTTGAGAGCGGTCTACAAGACCGGCATCTACAGGGACTTCCATGGAGCTATGGGGTTCATCAGGGCGAGGTTTGATGATGACTCCCCCGTTGGTTTGGTCTTCGATAGGTTGATGCAGCTCCTAGAGAATGCGGAGATTGTGCCGATCTCGGAGTTAATGAACAACAAGGCACTGCAGCTCTCAAGCGTCAGGAGCCCAGACCTGAGGGCCTTCCTAATGGGCGTCACGGTTGACCACATGTACTCATTCACGATGAGCCGAAGCATCATTGAGCGTTTACAGCAGTTGATAGTTGTTGACGAAGCCTACGACGTCCTCAAAACCCAATTGATAGAGTACATGGTACGTGAAGCGAGAAAACGTGGAGTTGCGATCATCTTCATCACGCAGACAATAAGGGACATTAGGGAGGAGATCCTAAAGAACATGCCGTTCATGATTGTTTTGGGAGGCAACGCGGCATACGTCGAAGAAGTAGCTGAGGTGTTGAACCTAACCGATGAGGACAAGAGATGGTTATCAACGGCTTTGCCACCGCACATGGCTGGCTTAACAGCGAAGGCCATAGTCATAACAGAACCAATAAGGAGGCAGGCCATTATCGAGCTGGAGCCTGCGGTTAAGGGGTTGGGTTAGGTCAGCAATTTTTATATTGGGTTCTCGATTTAAGTCGTTTATGATAATACGTTATTTAATGGAGGTAATTAGAAGGTTTAGGAGGGATAAGGTTTTGTTAAAGATTGTGATAGCACTTGTTTTAGCATGTCTTGGTCTTGTGCTGTCGATAGTAACATACTTCCTCCCACCATATGGAATTATTGCGCTCATACTCGTTGTAATATCCCTAATCTTACTTATGTTAGCATTCTCTCTCTGGTCCTTGGCTGGTAGTAATTTAATACCCGCATTCCACGATTTAATGAAAACACCATTTGAACGCTTAGGGAAACTGGAAGAATTCCTTAGTGGTAATATTGATCCTAAGGCATTGATTGCCCTACGCCAATCCCAAATCCCAGACTCGACACTTAAGGATTTAATTAACACGTTCGCAAATTATTTCGGCTTATATGCCCTCATTTTTTATCCTCTAGAATTTGCTGGCATTCTGAACGTGATTTTCTACGTATTATTGGAGTTCGCGAACTTTTCAATACCGTTACAGCCGTTCGTGGGCTTCTTAACCGTAGCCGTGCCAGTCACTGTATCAATAGCCCTAGGGTTAACTGAGTGGTGGGGTGATTCGTTATTGAACAACCCTAGGTGCATACTCGATTTATTAGATAATCTTAAAAGTAGAAAATCACTATTATTTGGCGATTTTGTATTTCTCTTATTCTTTTTGATACTTTCGTTCTCTCTCATGCCCATAACACTAACTCTGAAAATAGGGGTTGTTCCTATACTCGTAGCTTCGGCAATTTTTGGCATTGACCTTGGCTTTTTAGCAAGCATTGTGCACCACCTGGTGCTGGGGACATCGTATAGGGACTTCGTATATCTAAATTGCCTATACAGACAATTGATGGATAAGGTTGCTCAGCAAGCACAAGACATAATCAAACAAGGTGCGCAACATCCCACTGGTCAGGGTCAAGGTACGTAGGTGTAGCGGTTAGGCTAAAGAGATGCGGGGTTGGGCATGATGATGACCTAGACCTGGCATTGCAAACCACGCTAGTGGCAGTAATAATTAATGAAAAATGAAATGAGATTTAAATTAATAGCGATGTTATCGATTAAGCATGCTAACTAGTGGAAGAGTAGGTTGGTTTAGGAGGGTTAGGGGGGTAGTTGCTGGATTCTTCAACCCTGGCATAGCTGGTTTGTTATTCATCCTTTTCTTCTTTGTTTTATACTTCATCCTCTCACTAATACCGTTGAGGATTGGTAAGTTGTTTGTTGAACCAATCCTATGGCTCTACAAATCCAGAAACTACTCGGTGGGCCTAAGCCTAACAGGCTCAGTAATCCCCGCGATTGTGGCTATCGCACTGGCTTGGTTACTGCATAAGCGCAGACACAGAGCTATACCAACAATAATGGCCAATAAGTGGTTTTGGGCCTTCGTAATAATCTACGTAGTCATCATAACAGCCCTACCAATAATATCGCCAATAGCCACCGCGGTAATACTGAGACTAAACCTCGCGGCACTAATTCTCGCGGCGCCATTAATAATCATTGCCATATTCGACCTAGCACGCGATGTTAATGAAGGCGGTTATTGGGTAACTGCGGAGGCTTACATAGCGTTATTCATATCCCTCATACTCTCCGACTCAATAACAGCTCTAATGGCTGGCATTGCGACCGAGACTATGCACCTATTCACCAAGGCATCGCTCGTGATCGGGGGCTACGGAGCCACGGACGGATTGGTGCTAATACCAACAGAGGCGGCGATAGCGGCCTTAATCACCACGGCAATGATTAGGAGGTTGAGGAGCGCTTAACTAAGCCGACATTTTTAGCGTCGTAATGATGAATCACTTTTAGATTAAATGCCACTCCCATGCAGAAAGTACTTTAACTACTGATACATGTTAAATCTTCCTAATGGATGTAGACAGCGGTGTGAAAGAGTTAGAGGAGAAGAGGGAAGAGGAGTGCTTGAAGTACCCACGTATCGTGGGTGTTTTATCCAGTATTATAAATAACCATAATAAGGTTCTTGTTTATGGTTCTAGGGATGTCGGGAAATCCCTATACGTAAGACTAGCCGTGCTAGACCTGGCTCATCGGTCAAGCGCATCGTGCGAAAAGAAGCCAGAACAGAAGGAGGAGCTGCGGGAGGAGAAGCAGGGGCAGGACGGGCGTAAGCAGAAGGGGAAGCAATACTTACCGGTGTTCCTTCAATGCCCAATTACCGCTGATGTTGTGCTACGATTGGCAGATCTTGCACGTTTCCGTACCGAAAACATCCCGTTGCTGCCTCATTATGACATGGAGCCAATAATTGTACTGGACGATGCGCACCTGTGCAGTGATGAGGATTTGGTTAGGATTAGTTCTCAATTACCGGATAAGGCTAAGCTCGTATTGATTGCGCCCTCAGCCGCAATTGGAGGACGACCTGAGTTTAGAAAGTCTGATTACAATTCCATTAAAGTCCTGCCACTTAGGTTCGTTGAAGTGGCAGAAATAATGGATAAAAACATCCGAAATTTCTTAAGGGAGAAGCATTTAGAGGGATGCGAACGCATAAAAAATTTAAGTGATGTTAAGATAGTGCGCGAACTTCTCGAGGAACTTTATTACAAATCTCTTGGTCATGATGGTTACGCCTCTTTAATGAAGCTGTTTAGGTGTTACCTAATTTGTGGTGGTACCGCGCATGGTATTAAGTGCGTAAATGATTGCATAAATAATAGAGAGTTAAAGGGCTTTAGCCATACGTTCTTTAAGACTGTGGAGGAGATCCTTGAGGATGCAAGGGTATACGGTAGGTATTACGGGGGGATTGATTACACGCTATTCCAAGTAGCCCTCCAAGCGGTTATGATGTATTTTACAGAGAAGGTGATGAAAGAGGGCTTAGAAACTAACCAAGGGAATCTTCTTAAGGGGGAGGTTATTAACAAGGCGCAAGAAATTTCACTATGGTGGAATATAGGGCGGGGGCAGGAGGATCTGCGTAATGCTGTATTGAATGCCACTAGGTATTTAAATGATAGTGGGGTTGTTATAGGAATAAAACATTATAAAGTACGAAATATGGTTAAGTACGTATTCACAGACCCCAGGTACTTAATCGGTGCATACCTATACTATACGCACATGGTCGGTAATAAGGAATATCCAAGTGCGTTTGGCGAGATCGTGAGAGTCATTGATGACTTAGTGCCAATAGAACCTAAACAGCAGGCTCAGGAGAAGCCAGAAACCGAGGACTTAAGTGCCGAACTTGGGCATTACCTTGAAGCCATTACATTGTCGAACCTAGCCCTTGGTGCCTACGCAATGAGCGTCTCGTGCGGTAGGCCTGAGAAGGATAGACCTCCACTGAGTAAATACATTAAATACGTTAAGGACAAAAATTATGAAATCGACGCACTCATAAAGGTTGGGTACTCTGATGAGAGCAACGGCAAAGTAAACCTAGGAATTCTTTTCGAAGTTTCGAAGAGCTTTAGAAAAGAACATGTTGATAAGTGTAAGAATGCTCTGGATTATGTTAGGGTGGCTTTAGAAGATGTCAATGATTTGTACTGCATCTACGCGACGCTGGATGAGGACAAGGTAGATTTTCGCGATGGCAAGGTCATCGTTGCGCCATTACCCCTCGCATTACTCCTGTTTTAGTAAATTTTCTCAGTATAAATCCTAATTGAGAACCAACTCGTTAGATGCGCCATGGGTATAGTTGTTACTCCTCGATGCACGTTCTTAATGAGGTGTTTGTGTATATTGTTGTTTATGTACCTTACGTATCTCGTTAATTCTCCTCATGCCTTTGGCAATTAATGATGCTTGATAAGTATGTAGAACCGCCAGGTGGGCTTGATGCCGCGGCAACGACGGTGTTTATCGCTACGGTATTTCCGGTCTCGCTGATTAAGGCGTCTGCGTCGTAGATGGGGTTTGTTTTTGGCTGCCTTGCTTGAGCTTGAGGTACTCAGCTAAGTACCTGGATGTGGATAACGCTATATCCCTACTGAGCCTCGCCTCGGGTAGGGATCCGCGGGTACCGGCGTGCTCCCCAAAGCTACTTATTAGGCTATACGCCTTTGAGAGGTATTCGTAGAGGTGCTCCTTCCTACTCCCCTCGATTGCGTCTGCCTCTTTCACGATATTCCTCAGACCCTCAACGACCTTCCTAAAGAACTTTATAGACCCCTCATAGTCGCCGCCATAAAACCTCACAAGGCCCTCCCATAGATCCGCAGATACGTCCTGCAACCCCACAGTACTTAAGAGATCCACCACCTCGTACATACCACCTAACTCCCTCAACACGCGTGCGTAACCCGTCACCAAATTCGATACTTTCTGCGGGATATTGGGCGGCATCGAGTACCTAAACTCGTCAGGGTACACCAACATCCCATACCGCTTTGTCCCACTTTCAACGGTAAGCGATATCAGGAGGACTTCGAGGAAGTAGCCTATGGGGATGCTGTAATCGAGGTGTATCTTCGTGAGGTCTAATACATAAATATTATCCCGTTCAATGACCGGTGATTCAATATTTTCATTGACCTCTTTCACTACATCACCCTCCTCATTAAACACCCTTCTTACGTGTACCCTCGCATATACCTTCAATCCGCTGACAATGGTTGATGGGCTAAGGATGGAGCTGTAATGGCTAGTGAGCTCCGTAGGCAGTTCTACCCCTACAAACCGCATAGGTAGTTTTATCGCGTTTACCCTTACAGATCCAAAGTATTCTTCTAACTTTTCAATAAATAGTAATACCATAGGGCTCACCCCGTTATGCACCTTAAAACCCTATCCTCAAGCGCCATAGCTATGGCATAAGCTAAGGGTACAAGCGCCACCTCGTCAAGGATTCTAAGGCGGCAGGGCTCGAATCGTGTCCGTCCCCTGTAGAATACCATTCTATCTCATTAGCGGTGTATTCTACACCGAATAATGCCCGTTGCCGAAATAATAATTTTATTATGTTGTTGTTTTTATTTTAGTTTAGTCATGTCATTAATGAAGGCACCTGGTGAGATAGAGAGGAGGATAGCGAATGCCTTAGGTGTCCTTGAGAGGTTTTCGGATGAGGTGGTGGAGATAGTGAACAGCATAAGGGTGGATGATTTAGTAGATGGGGGTCTGAATCCGTACTTGTTGGTGTCGATGGGCGTAAGGGACTTCAGGGACATAGCCTACCTATTCGTTCATAAGAGGGTTGTGAAATCGCTGGAGACCAGCTTTGGCTATGTGCTAGAGGAGTTCTTAAGGGAGGTGTTAGGTGGGAAGAGCGGGAAGGATCATGAGGAGTGTAGGAGCAGTAGAGGGAAGTCGTGGATATGCTGGTGGGACATAGTGCTTGAGGGCGAATACGAGGAAAGGGGCATTAAGTTCAGAGGTAGGGTAATATCGGTAAAGAGCGGGTCGGCAAATGTTAGTAAGGAGACCCTTGAGGACTTCGCCCAAAGGGCCGCGGAAGCCGAAAGGCATGGATATAGGTCATACTTAGCGCTCATGTATGGGAAGAGAGTATTTAACGTAATAGGTGTTTTAAAATCGTCCTTAAAAAGTGCTGGGGCTCGGTGGGAAGACCCCGGCGATTACGTCTTAGTGGGGAGGAGGGTGTATGAGGTGCTTCTGGGCTACGATGTTTATGAATACGTAATGCAAAAGGCAATAGAAATAGGGGTGCGAATGAATTTCCGCGACCTAATAGAAAAGAAAATAAACGAAATACTACTTGAATTAAATAAACGCTTTAACAACGTTAATGAACTCCTGACCGAGATGGCGTAGTAATCGTAATAGGGCCTCTCGCGAATGGGATAAGTTATCTTAATGGTTTTAAGGGCGGTTTCTGCCTACTTTAGAATGAGCATTGGATGCGTGGGTCTGCGAGCCCCTCCATTACATGCCACTTACCCTTAATTACGTCAATACCGCCCCTCTCAAACACTCTACCTAATCCATCCACGTCGTACTCACTCATTGTAACAGTTGTGGCTTGAGCGCTATCGTGAGCACCAGAAGTGAGAACCGGGATCAACATTGCCGCTATTGAATATGGTAATGAACACCCATACTGCTGATTCGTGATGAGCCTGGCCCACCTACTCGCGAGACTCCACCGCATATGGTTGGTTTAACAACGATAACCTTAACACGACTAAGCCTATAAAGGGGCAAGCCACAATCAAGCTCGAGCCCGCGGCAAAGGGTTGGGGTAATGAAATAACTTGGTTTCTTAGTTTAGCGATCTAATGCCATGAATTGGGTCATTTTGAATCATCGCAGGTATGGGAAGGCATAATCACCTAAAGTCGAGGTTGGGTGCCTTGATTCCACCAACTTAATCTTTAATTATGACTGATTTTTATTACTTAGGATGGATAGGTCCCGCATTATCATTACTTGTGCTATCATTTGTGCTATCGCCCTAGCAATAATAATGCCTATATTGTGTTATTTTTTTCAGTTCTCTCACTCCCATTATAATTATACTCTCCTTAATCCTGTTATTGTCCTCATTAGTCTTGACCCTCCCCGTAATCATTATTCAGAAGTCGAGACCCTACACTTCACCTCTCTCGCTCACGCTTTTAGTTTCAAGCTTTATATTATTATTAATGATGGCTATTATCCCATTTCTAAAAATCTACCTAAAGGCTTATCGCTATATTCTTGAGTACATCACGGCACCCATAAGCGTGGTTACGGCTCTTTTTGATGCGTTCCTGGTTAAGCCCTACTTTAGGGAGGTAGCTAAAACGGGTAATAATCTAGATGTTAATATTAGGGGGGTCACGATTAAGAATACTGAAGGAAAGGAGATAGGTAAGTGCTCATACTATTATCCATGTTATTATTCTAGCTCGGTTATCCAGTGCTCCCTGAGGCTTAGGTCTGAACACTTCGCCGTACCGATATACGCTAAGAATGCCACTGGTTGGGTTGCATTGATTAACAAGGCACGTAACATCGAATTACACGCTGGTTACGCACCATGGGGCTACTCACACCACTACGTACTGAACATAGTCGGTGAGGAGTCTTTGATCTTATTCTTCATACCATGTGTCAATACGCAATGCAGAAATTTAGCTGAGCAACTGAGGGACTGCCTAAGCGGCAGGGGGTGCGGCTTAAAGAGTATAGATATAATGTTCCCAGTGAGGCCGGTGGAGATAACCAGGAACTGGGACCAGGGCGTAGCCGTGGAGTTCCAGGTACCCATTAACGAATTAAATAACCTAAGGCTCAGGGTTAGGGCTGGCGGTGAGAACACCGCAATCTATGAGGATGAGTTCGAATTAAGGGAGGTAATAACGAGCTGCATTGATGACTACCTAAGAAGGAATTAAGTCCTTTCCCTTATCTAAGTTTGATGCTGAGGTTAAGCCTGGGCTTAATGTTTGTTGATGAATCGCACCCAAGCGACCTCATGATCTTCGCCACATCTCTGCACGCTCTATCATCATGACACACATGGCATGCGTACTCCCTAAGCCTCGCCAACTCATTGCATGCCTGCCCAACATTCTGCTCATCCGTAGGCAACGTGATTGAAATACTCCTCATGCTAGGCGTCGCCCATTCGTGACGGAGGAAGGGAGGGATTACACTATGTGCTGTTGGTGGAGCCACAGCCTGAGTGGTTGATGGAGATGGTGACATGATGGGCATTGAAACACCGACACTAACTAATGTCGAATGCGCAGGCACCTTCACGGCCAATCCTACAGCAGGCAGTAGTGCGTGGGCAACCATTGGTTTGAGCAGAACTACACTAATATAAACCCTGCGGTTTGTAGTAATACAGTAAATTTTTATTCATCCTGCTGCGGATTTACGCAATGCTTACTGCAGAGTTTGTTAGGTTGGGTGTTCCAGGGAATTACGGGGAGGTTTATGAGGGGTTGAGACTTGCCTTTGAGGTGAGGTTGCGTAATTGGGAGCAGGATAAGATGTTGGTTTGGGATGTTGATGGTGAGGTGTTTGTTGGTAGTGATAGGAGCCCGAGGAGAGTTTACCTAGGTCGGGCTAGGTCCTTAACCCCACTTGAGATAGACCCCAATGTAGAGATCCCAACAAGGGCTTACCTAGATCTGAGACATGATGAATTGGAGACCATAGAGGGGTTGAGGGATGGTGGTAAGCCCAGGTTCGAGGTGAAGCTATCCATACTACTCACAATATGCCTACAGCAACCTCCCAAATGCGAGGGTTGTCGATGGGTAGGCATAGGCCCATGCGGGCCATCGCAATACCTCTACCTAACGAGGTACACAGTTAATGTCATGGATCCAAAGAGCAATAGCTCGATTATTGAGGTTGACCGCGACACGTGGCTCGACATACTATCCAAGCTAGGCTTTAAGCACGTTAGGATCATCGAGGTTCCGGCGGTAACTGGTATGGTGAATGAGCATGCTAAGGCGGCTATCGAGTACCTTGATAGGGCGTGGGAACTGATGAGTGCGAATTATGAGGAGACTTTGAACGCGGCGAGGAAGGCGTTGGAGGAGTTGAAGAGTTACGCCAGGGATTTGGGTTTCGCTAATGAAAAAGGAGAGGTTGACTTCGCAAAGGTATACGGTACAGATCCTAAAAGTAGCTTGGCCGAAGCATTAGATGATATATTTCGTGGGCTTTGGGCATTAACCAATGTTGGGTCACATGCCGGTAGGTCTAGGCTCATTAAGAGAGCTGATGTGGAGTTCGTAATAACCACGATATACATGCTCATGAAGAGCATGCAAGAAAACATGAAGAGCCAACAACCATGAAGCCCAGCAATACCAATACTGCGAAACCTAAGGGATCGAATAAGTTAAGTGATGTGAAGTACGTAATTAAGCACCCACTCGTTTACAGTGGGGCGTTTGTACTCGTAATCACAATAGTCCCTTTATGGCTCAGGATCATCCCTTACACGGTAGCCGGCCCAATACTTGGCACCGCAATTACACTGATTGCAACAGGTCTACATAGTGCCATGAATTACCTCTCAAAAGTCACAACCCTCAGTCACGAGCTTAACGTTGAGTGTGAGAGTTATGATTGTAGTAAGGGGCGGATAATCATCCGCGTTAAGAACACTGGCAAAAACATCGCTAAGAACGTTTACGCCCTCATAAGTATAAAGGCAAGGAAAGGAAATACACCTCCTGAGGAGTATCTTGGGAAGTTCCTGGTTAATAAGGGCCTCTGTGGAAATTTAGTTATCGCTAACGAGGATCCACGTATTGAGGATGAGTTACTGCCATGGTTATTATCTCCTATAGACGTTGCTACCAAAGTCTCAATAAATCCAATGCATAGCCGTAAGTTGTTGGCTTTTGAGTACGAGAGGGTGCCCGACGGTTACGTCATCAGGGTCCCGAGCGAGGGCGGTGTGGGTAAGCCCAGGGTCTGCCTATGGCTCGACTTTAACACTAAGTACGTATTTCGCATAATGGTTTATGGGAAGGGCGTGAGGTTGCCCTTAGAGACTGAGCTTTACATAACCATGGATAAGCTCGACGCAATAGCGTCGTCTAAGGCAATGCAAGCGATGCTTAAGAGGATATACTTTGATGAAGAGGAGATTGCTAGGGAAGTGTTCAACATAGTACTTAAAGAGTTAAGTAATGACTGGGGTATTACTGAACGCGCCTCTGCACTACGCGAAGTGGTCCCTATATTGGCATTGAGTAACAATATGGGAATGTACCTTAAATCCACAAGTAAATTTGAGACTCTGTGGAATGAATTAAGGAATAGATTCAGGGAAGAACCTAGGTGGGCTGAGTACCTGGGCTCAATCTTCGGTGTCTCTTACGAGTACGCGGTTTACCTAGCCCTAGCCAAAAGATGGGATGAGCTTACCTCCTTCATAAGTAATAATCGCCTCCTTTCCTCCTGTAATGATGATGTCTGTGTCATGATGAAGCTCCTGCTTAACCTAATAATAACTGATGAGGAGTTTAGGGAGAAATTTGGTGGTTGGCTTATTAGCGACGTTTATACTTCGCTTAGGTATTACGTACCTAGGCACCTCAGACCAGCCCTGGCACGCCTACTCCTACCCTTCGGTTATGAAAATATCACTTGCGAATCTGCGTGCAGATACGACGAAGAGGAACGCTTAGACCAAGAATGTTATGAGAGTTGTGAACGCATACTTAGCGTACTCAATGGCGACGAGCATGCTGTGTACGAGATCGCCTCGGAATTAGACTCGGTACTACAACGCCACTGGGCGTATAAAAATTGGGTAGGGGGATCATCGGAGAAGTCGGCACCCCCAATGTTAATTAAGGAAATCATCGATTATGCACATAATAATAAAGAACCTCAGGATAAAAAGTTCTTCAGTAGGGCTGTTGTGGAGTTGAGGTTACCAACAACATCTCGGTTACGATTCATCCTCATACTCCACGACCTACTCAGGGCCAGGGAGGAATTCGAGAAGGGCAACATTGATGAGGCCATCAAATTCGTGGACTTGGCAGAGGCGCATGCCGTAATTGGAAGGGTGAAATTCGAGAGCAAGAGAGGTAAAGGACTTACTATAATTGACGTAGAACCTTCTTTTTCTCTTTGGCCCCCTCTAAGAAGTGCCGATAACCTCTTTAATTCAATTAGAATCCTTACCTCAGCAATTAAAAGTGACCTCGAAAAGAATAAGAAGTTCGAAATTTCGAGCAATCATGCATTAATACTACTTTCGCTTTACCACTACCACGTACAGACCAACCTAGCTGAGACCTGGTCATAATTTAACAGACAATGAGAAACTGCCATCTCCGTAGGGCAATGCCGATCACTGCCCTGACTACATCGTTATTGGGCATGATATTCGATAACATCGTGATTAATGTTTCATTAGTAGCTGCAGGTTTCATCGTTTACGCATTTAGCAATTGGGGAATCCTAGCTAATTACTTCTACAATAAATCGTGGCACATATCACAAATCGTACCGATACTTCATGACTTTATTACAGCGACAGACCTCGTGGTAATTATTTCCTTATAATAATTTTGATTTGGATTATCATGAAGCATATTACTAAACCGAGGGTTGGTGGGCTTGATGTATAGGTGTGATATGGGTTTATCTTGGCTGTTTTACTTTTATTAACCCGTATACGCATCATTAATATGATGTTTAAGATTTTAAACGTTATGAATATACTAAAGGTTGTCTTCAAAAACGCCCTGGTCAACATCGGGCTCTCCGTATTACTGTTTACAGGCGTGCTCCTAGGCCTCAGGATTATTCCGTACAACCTGGCGGGACCCGTATTCGGCGCCGCAATCACACTATTCGCAACGGGCCTTTACAGCGTCACGAACTACCTATCAACAACCACAACCCTCAGTCACGAGTTCGATGTTGAGTGTGGGGGTGATGATTGCCGTAGTGGCCGCATATCAGCCCTAGTTAGGAACGAGGGAGGGGTGGTTGTTAGGGATGCCAAGGGTGTTGCGAGTATAGCCGTGGTTAGGGGGAGCAACCGCGAGCGAAGCCTAAAGGGCCTCCTCGTAAGAGATGCATGTGAAGACAGGGGTATGCTTGTTAATGAGGTTAACCCGCACGTTATTGGTGAGGCACTGGCCTGGGGCTTGCCCGAGACCACGTATTGGTCGACCTTCAAGACTGATAATCAACCAGTAAATGCAAATTATGCGCACATAACCTCAATAAGCCCTGAACAGAGGAGTAGGTTATTGATCTTCGATTACGAGTATAATTGGTGGGGTGGCACATACGTGATTAAGGTGTATAGCGAGTATGGAGGGCTCGGTCCAAACGATCCGGTGAAAAGGCCGTACAGGGCATGCCTACTGCTCGACAACGGCACCAAGTATGAGTTTGAAATCACGGTTCACGGCGAGGGCTTGAGGGAGCCTCTTGGGTTCAAAATGTTCGTTATTAAGGACAAGCTTAACGCCCTAGTTAGGTCCGGCGAGATTGCGAGATTAGGCGGTGAGGGCGTGGTTATGGACGTGCTTAAGGAGATCGAGGAGGATGGCGATGAGGGTTTCATTGATCGTTATTGGCGCATCCGCAATAGAATCCTCGAGGTTAAGAGCCTCGATGAGTATAAGAGTGTTGCTAAAGAGCTCGAGAGCCTATGGAAGAGTGTCAAGAACAAGCTTGGTTCTAAGGCGTCGTACTTCGGCATCGCAACCGGCATCCTAAACAGTTACCTAGTTTATCTAGCGGCAATCGGCAAACAAGATGAGGCAAAGAATCTATTCACGGAGAATAAGGAAACCCTTAAACCAGAAATAGAGAGCAACGTATTAACCAAGCTCATGCTGAGGCTGTTCAGGGTTGAGGGAGTCAAGGTTGAGGTGAATGAGTTAATTGATTTGTTTGAAAAACGTAGAATGCGCACATCCTCAGGCGAGAGTACTACTGTACATGTCGAAGACTATTTCATGCCTGCCCTAAAGCTCATCTTCGGCATATATAGTGATGAGAAGGTGGCGCTGAGTGAGTGTGATCGCAGATACAGTGAAAACATATTAAAGAGTGAGAACGCACTATTGAGGAATAAGTATATATTAAAGAAAATATATTGTGAATATGCCGTCAAGGCGTTGTTCAGTGACGTCAATGCCCTGGGCAATCTAAGTAATAGTATATTTCAAGCATTATTAGGCGATAGATATGAAGAGCTGAAACAATTCTCAGTTAGGTTAGACGCGAAGAATCTCATCTTGGCCTATTCGCCCGAAACACCACATGCCAGGTTAGCCCTTATCCTGCATATGCTGGGTCAGGGCGATGCTAAATCCGTTGGAGCTTTGGCGTATGTTGGGTGGAAGATGCCATCAAGACATGCACCGTTAATGGTGCAGGTAGAGCGGTATAAGCAATTGCTGGATCAAATAGGAAATTTATTCCGTGAAGTGTACGACGCATGCAGTAATAGTAATTGCAGTGCTGATAACTATAATGAGCGGCTCAAGCTGGCGTTGCTCAAGCTCTACCACAGGCTCGTCTAGGCCGTGGAGTTGGTTTAAATATTCCGGGGTGGGTGTTGCATAGTGATGGGGAGGGTTGTGCGGGGTTTGAGGGCGTGGCGTAATTCCCAGAGTTGCTTCGTATTATTTTTGATTTCCAACAGCGCAAGGGGTGCGCGGTGGTTCTCTGTTATTGTCGTTATTGTAGGAATTCTAGGACTTATCCTAGGAATTCCAGTATTGATAGGTTTGATGAAAGGTTCAGTAGCGTCGGTAGTGAGTGATTATTATGCAGAGCTTGTTGCGCTCATGGCCATGCTCGCGGTCTTAATGATTGCCTACCTCACGGTGTCCCTCACCGGCTTCAGGGGATTGGCCAACGCACTGCCCACGCTCGTTGAGGAGCTCAGGGGTGGGGCACAGCCTGGGGGTGCTGAGGTTCCCCCGTGCTTGGTCGAGTACTTCGGTGGTAGGGCTACCGAGGTGTTGGGTAGGCTTTACTCGCGGTTGCTTGCGAACACCTCCGTAGCTATGTATTTTTTAGTATTTGCCATTGCCGACTTGGTGCTGTTGCTGGTGATTGGCCCACCCTCATCACTCAAAGAGCCACTACTCACTGAGGTGCCTGCTGTGCTGAGGACTTCCGTGGATGTTGCCTTGGGCATCCTCGGCGTAATAATCACGGTGGTCCTTCTCCCTCGGCTCCTACTCATTGGTAGGGATGCAATCAATGCCGAGGACCTGCGTGTAGTTCGTGGTGTTAGGTTTCGCTTATTGACGTGGTTCTCCATTGCAATAACCCTAATCATAGTATCGATAATGCTCCCGCCAATAGCCTCCATAGTGTTCATCACACCAATGATCCTAGCAATCACAATAAGCCTCGTGACCTACCTAACACTGGCAACAACAGTAATCAAGCACATGCAATTACCAAGAGATAATCAAGGAGACTAAGGGTCCGTGGAGCTAGGACATCGAGACCACAGGCCTAGTTTTATTTAATCATTGCTTATTCGCAATTACGCCGTCATAGTTTACCCAGCTAGCGTGTTGCGAATTCCTCATCATCAGTGCACTGATTAAACTATCAGTACTACAGGACGTAATATTCGGGAGGTTGGGGGATACGGAGTGTGGGTGATGTTGAGCAATGTAACTCGAGATTTCCGTAATGAACCGCGCCTAAAACACCGTTACTTTAATGTTTCATCGATAGTACTTTTTAAGACGCAGCTGCTGATTACAACCCGTGGGCTAGCCTATGCAAAACCCAGGTATACTCCCGGTCGAGGACTTGTATCAAGCCTTGCATAGCGGGTACACCATTGTTATGTACGTGAAGTGTAAATATGAGTATGTGAAGTATTTACGCAATAGCGCTCCTCCAGGAACTGGCCCGGAGGATTTGCGATTAATCATTATAAAGCCGGATTGGAGTATCCAGGTACACGGTGGCAAGTACGCTCGGCCAGAGGTTCAGCTACCACGTAATTCACGCATTGTATTTCGTGATAAAGAAATATTAGCAGGAAACAGAAAGAGGAAACAAGCCTTACGAATTATTATTCATGAAACGTACTGGATTGAGTATCCACGGTTGGGCGGCGGCTTGATGATAAGGGAACTGACGCACAATGATATTGTGAATTTTGTGAGGTCGTATCCTAGGTTATTCCTTGATTGCGACAATGTCATTATCGGGGCGGAGGACCTATTCGATGAGCTATATAAACGGCTTAGGGGGGTCGGAAGGCCTGACCTAATTGCCTATGGGTGTGGGAGGCTTTACGTAATTGAGGTTAAGACAGAGCAAGTTAATACGGATGATGTGTCGCAACTTAAGCGCTACGTAGATGGGGCGAAACAATATTTAGACGTGGAGGAGGTCGTCGGAATCCTTGTCGGCGAATCCTTCACAGAAGATGCGGAGAGGATGGCAGAGAATTATAACTTTAAGATTGTTGAGTATCCAAGACCCATAGCTTACATTCAGGTAAAAGAGTTGTTAGGCCCTTAATTAAATTGATCAAGCCATGAGCGTCCACGGTATTGAGGGCTTCCTTTCAATGAAGCGATTATAGTGGCAAGCTGGAGTAAACCCCAAACTACTGAACAGTTTATTCTCAAGGTTTTTTATGAGTAAGAGAGTTAAGGGTTGCGTGACTGGGTTCTTCGTTGTTTGTTGGGGTGGCTCGCTCCTCATTGCCCTACTCAGAACCTTACCAGCCGCCTTGCACCCACATAATGTAACATTGCCCACGGCAATGACGGCGTTAATAACCACGGCATTAGACACCGCGGCATTCAGGGAAAGAGGATTGTCAGCGATAGAGTACTCGAGAAATGCTTAGTGATTTACTCATATTACATTAATGAGCAAAAGAAACCATACTAAAAATATTCACGCATTACTCCAGTAATCCCCATGTAATACCTCAATACTACATGTGCAATAACCAACACGCTGCGTAAAGCATATATACAATACCACAGAGATTAAGGATAGCCCGCCGGATGATACAGAGGGATTTCGAGCTGAACGGTGATCGAAGGACCTAGCTTCTGACCGGCGGGCACCACTGCAGTGACTACCGTTATTTTTATCGTTACAGGGGGTTTATAAGATTTACTCCTAAACCCGCCACTTAAATCGTAACTACTGGCTCGTAGCTATACCTGCACTATTACACGTCGTGGAAGTTCGTGTTGGTTGTGATGTGTTACGGATAATCACGATGAGGGAAAGATCCTCCATCCTAAACCTGGCAGCACACTGGAGGTACTGTCCGTACGGATTCCCGGTTATGCCCAGGTACTCAAACCTCGGCTTAGACACAACACCAAAGACGTAACCACCAGCAAACCCAGCCGCAAGGCCACCTAAGAAGCTGCCCACGGCAGTAGCAATGATTCTTCACCAACCCATTGAGACTTTGTTCATTTTCGCGGCTTTAAGCATTGCCTAC